>JANXXW010000062.1 GCA_025350425.1 Rhodospirillales bacterium | reverse complement strand
TCGGCTATGCGCGCTGCTGTTTCTGTCGGCTGCCATTTCCACGGAAGCAGTTCGTCCAGGCGGCTGATCGGATGCTGGGCGATGTTAGCGAGGACATGTGCGAGCCACGCCTGCGGATCAATGTTGTTCATCTTGGCGCTGACGATCAGGCTATACATGACGGCTGCGCGCTGTCCGCCGCGATCGGAGCCGGCGAACAGCCAGGACTTGCGGCCAAGAGCGATGCCGCGCAGGGCGCGCTCTGCCGCGTTGTTGGTCAGGCAGATGCGGCCGTCATCGATGAAGCGGGCAAACACCGCCCAGCGCTTCAGCATGTAGTCCATCGCCTTTGCGACGTCGTTGCCTGCCGACAGCTTTCTGCGTTCGTTGCTCATCCACGCGTGGAAATCGGCGACCAAGGGTGCGCTTAATTGCTGGTGCACGGCACATCGCCAATCTGCACTGCATCCGTTGATATCACGCTCGATGTCAAACAGCCTGTCGATGCGGCGCACCGCTTCCAGGCACAGCGGCGAGATCACCTCCGCGTGCTGGTTGGATAACTTTCGGCGGGCGGCCGATTCAACATCAGCCAGCACGAAGAACTTACGGCGTGCGTGAGCCCAGCAGCCCGCTTCCACGATCAAGCCCGGACTTCGGACTGGTTCGTAGAGCTTGCCATAACCGCCATACGCGTCGGCCTGGAGAATGCCTGCATATCCCGCGAGGTGGGCTTGCGGATGCGCGCCGCCGCGATCGCGGGAGTAGTAGAACAGGGCTGCCGGCGGGTTGGTGCTGCCGAATGGCCGATCATCGCGCACATAAACCCAGGCACGCGCTACGTCCGTCTTGCCGCTGGCCAGCACCGGCACCGTCGTGTCGTCGCCATGCAGCCGCTCGGCCGCCATCACGTGCGCGCGCAGCCGGTCGAACAGCGGCATCAGCGCCACGGTGCAGGCGCCCACTTGGTCGGCCAGCGTTGACAGGCTGAGCGGCACGCCTTCGCGGGCGTAGCGCTCGGCCTGGCGGTTCAGCGGCTGATGCTGGCCGAACTTCTCGAAGACAATCATGGCCAGCAGGGTGGGGCCGGCCCAGCCGCGTGGCGTTACGTGGAAGGGCGCCGGAGGTTGGGTTATCTTCTCGCAATCGCGGCAGGTGAACTTCTCCCTTACATGCTGGATCACCTTCTAGCTCCGCGGGATCACCTCAAGCGTCTCGGTCACGTCCTCGCCCAGCTTGCGCAGACGCGCGCCGCCGCAGCACAGGCAACTGGCGGGGGCAGGCTCGACTACACGCTCGCGCGGCAGATGCTCAGGGAAAGGCTGGTGTGAGGGGCGCTTGCGGGTGAAGGCGGTCACGTTTGTGGTGCGGACGGCGGCCTGCTCGGCGGTGATCTCGGCCTCGGTCGCGGCCGCCTCCAGCTCCTCCAGGCCCAGCTCCTCCAGGCCCAGTTCCATCTGCTCGATCAGCCGGATGCTGCGTTCCGAGCGTTGGCCATAGAGCTGATGCCGCAGCTTGGCGATTTGCAGCTGCTGGTGGGCGATCAGCGCCCGGTCGGTGGCAGCCCGCGCACGGCCGGCGGCGACTTCGGCGCGCAACGCGTCGATATTGTCGGGCAGCGGTTCGGCCCCAGCATCGGTATCGGTATCCATAACGCCGATGGAATCACAAACTCTGTCGGGCCGCTCCCGGAAAATGCAGGAAGAATACGATTATCCCGCAGAGCTGGGCCGGAACGTGTGACGTGGATTCCGCCAGTCGATCCCGTCGAGCATGTAGGCGAGCTGTGCCGCAGACAATGCGACCACGCCATCGGCCGGCGACGGCCATATGAACCGTCCGTGCTCCAGCCGCTTGGCGTAGAGCGACATGCCGATGCCGTCGTGCCAAAGGATTTTCAGCAGATCCCCGCGCGCGCCACGAAACACGTAAAGATCGCCCGCGTGCGGATCCCGTCCCAGCGCCAGCTGTACCTGCAGCGCCAGGCCGTTCATGCCGCGCCGCATATCGGTGCGCCCGACCGCGAGCCAGACGCGCACACTGGACGAGAACGCAATCATCGCCGCGCCAGGGCATCCAGCACCAGCCGCAAGGCCGCGGCTTTGACACTCGGCCCGACCCGCAAGCGGGCGCCCGGCAGCTCGATCTCGATCGTATCCGCAGGTGGCGTCATCGGCCTGGTGGCCGCCTGATCCGCCGTCACCATCACCGGCACGAGGTGCGGCGTGAGCGCAGAAGCCGCATCGGCGCCGTAGAGCTTGCGCCAGGTGAAAACCAGATTGGTGTTGACGTCGTAGCGACGCGCCACGATGGATACCGACGCGCCGGGTGCCGCTGCCGCCGCTACGATCTCCCGCTTGAGCGCTTCCGACCAAATACGCCGTCTGACCCGCTTGCTCGTGTCCATGATCGCGCTAATGGACACTTACCGCTCCGCCCTGGTTCAAGGATGAACAGCATGCCGGCACGTTCCAAACGCGGGTAGGCGGCCTTCACCGGAGGAATACAGATCACCCGGCGCTGGGCCAAGTGATAGGGCCGGTCGTGCAGCATGTGGCAGCGTTGGCATAGTGCGCGCAGGTTGCGCAGCCGGTTGTTGCCCGGGTCGTGGTCGAGATGGGCGGCCGCGAGCACCACGCGGGTGTTACGTTGCCGCATCGCCTCCACCAAGTCCGGCCAACGGCACGGCCGGCCGTGGCGGTCCCGCCATGCCCCGGCGGCGGGGTCGAACCAGCGCCCGTCCGGCAGGCAGCGCAGGCGCTCGAGGTGCGGCCTGCCGCAGCCCTGGCAGCGTCCACGAACCCGCTCGAAGCGCACGCGCCGGCTCAGCTCGCGCCAATGCGGCGGGTAGAACGGGCGGAGCTCGCGGCGGATTGGCATGGTTACAGAAAATCCTCGTCGGCATGGTCGCGGAACAGCTCGGCGTCGCGGATGTAATCGGCTAGCACCTGCATCGACTTGTGTCGGTTCACCTCGCGCATCTTGAACACGCCAGTTCGGGGTCTGAGTAGCAGCTGAACAGAAAACCTACACAAGCTTTTCGTCACGCCTCATCGACCCCGCCGTGCGCGGGTCAACGAGCGGCCGATGCAATCGAGCGTCCATACAACAACAGCGTCGCCATCGCTGGCGACGTCCGGCGCCTTGGCCAAGCCAGGGCGCTCGGTCGTCCGTCCAGAGCAGACGTCGTCATAGATCCGCTCGCATCCAGCCCGTTCCAGGGCATCACGCTGGAAATCGATGTTCTGCTGTCGCCACCGCTGGAAAACTGAGCCACCCCGCCGGTTGAAAACTGAGCCACTTGGTTTGTGTGGAGGTCTTTGCCGGAGGGACCTGTGGTTCTGGCGGAGGGCGTGATGGAAATGCGGATATTGAAGCGGCATGGTCTGAGCGGTCGGGAGATTGCCCGGCGCACGGGGCATTCCCGCAACACGGTCGAGCGTCATCTCAAACGGGAGGGCGACGCGGTCTACACGGCGCGGCCTGCGGTGCCGGGCAAGCTGGATGCCCACAAGGCGTTCGTGTCGGAGCGTATGATCGCGGCGCATCCGGAGCGGCTGCCCGGCACGGTGCTGCTGGGCGAGTTGCGGGCGCGGGGCTACACGGTCGGGATTACCATTCTGCGGGAGCACCTTGCCACGCTGCGGCCCGTCTTGCCGGTCGAGCCTGTGGTGCGCTTCGAGACGCAGCCTGGCTGACAGATGCAGGTGGATTGGGCGGTGATCCGGCGCGGGAGCGACCCGCTTTCGGTGTTCGTCGCTGTATTGGGTTAGAGCCGAACGGCCTACGTACAGTTCGTCACCGACGAGCGGCTCGAGACGTTGATGGCGTGCCACGAGGCGGCGTTTGCGTTCGTCGGCGGCACGCCGCACGAGGTGCTCTACGACAACATGCGCACCGTGGTGATCGGTAGTGACGCGTATGGCCCGGGCAAGCACCGGCTTCAGCCTGGGTTCCGCGACTTTGCCCACCATCACGGCTTTCTGCCGCGCCTGTGCCGCCCTTACCGGGCTCAGACCAAGGGCAAGGTCGAGCGCTTCATCCACTACCTGCGCCATAGTTTCTGGGTTCCGCTGGACAGCCGGTTGCGTCCGCTCGGTCTCAAGGTGGATGCAGCGACGGCCAACGTGGAAGCGCGCAAATGGCTGCGCGATACGGCCAACATGCGGGGGCATGGCACGACGGACCGCATTCCGTCAGAGATGCTCGGCGAGGAGCAGGGCGCCCTGCTGCCGCTCGCTGCGCTGTGGCACGGCGAGGTGCCGCGACCGGCTGCTGTTGCGCGAGCAAGCAGAGGGCATACAGACAGGGTAACGATTCAGCATCCGTTGAGCGTCTATGAGGGGCTGCTGACGCCACAGGTGGTTGGGTGAACCTCCAGTACGAGCGGCTGTCGCATCTTTGCACGGAGTTGCGGCTCAGCGGCGTGGCGGTCGAGTATTCGGCAGCTGCTCAAAAAGCGGCCGAGACCGAGGCTTCGTTCATCGACTTCCTGGAGACGGTGCTGCGCGGCGAGCTCGACACTCGCCGGGCTCGTGCTCGCACGATGCTGTCCCGGGTGGCGGGCTTTCCAGCGATCAAGACGCTGGACCAGTTCGACTTCGAGTTTGCGGTGGGCGCGCCGCGACAGCAAATCCAGCAGCTCGCCGGACTGAGCTTTATCGAGCGAGCCGAGAACGTCATCCTGCTGGGTCCGTCGGGGGTGGGGAAAACGCATCTGGCGACCAGCCTGGGCTATCTGGCGACGCAGGCGGGGATCAAGACGCGCTTCGTTACCGCGGCTGACCTAATGCTGTTGCTAGAAGTGGCGCAGCGGTAGGGTCGCCTGAAGGAGGCGCTGCATCGGGCGGTGTCGATGTATCGGCTGCTGATCATCGACGAGATCGGTTATCTGCCGCTGTCACGCGACCAAGCGAACTTGCTGTTCCAGGTGGTCGCCAAGCGCTACGAGCGCGGGTCGATCGTGCTGACGTCGAACCTGACCTT
>JANXXW010000006.1 GCA_025350425.1 Rhodospirillales bacterium | reverse complement strand
CTCCTGAGCGCCGCACCATCGAATCAGATGTGCACCGCGTCGGGGAAGACCCCGCGAGTCAGGTCAGGCGGGTTCTGGTATAAGCCGCAGCTTTGAAGGTGAACATCCAGTCCACCCGCGGGAGGCCGCTGAACTTGGTCTGCGCCGTCCCGCCGAGCTCTTTGATCCAACCGTTGGCTTCCTCGATCCGTTTGCGGATGACGTGGCTCACACGGTAGCCGTCGTGGGGCGTCGTGCGGCCATCGATGATGGAACCACGATGCGCGGTGATGTTCTGTGCCACGTGCGGGGTTACCTACAGCACGCGAGTCGTCGGGACAAACGCCGCCGTGTCTGACTTCTTGTCCGCGCTGACAGTTTTGTCGCCCCTGGCAGGCAGTTCTCCCAGCATGTCCAATGCCGCCTGGGGTCCCGCCGTCCCGCTCGCCAGCGTCAGCCGCGCATTCCGCCCGCCCAAATTGTGTCGATCACATGGGCTATCGAAGCTGATACGCTCGCGTCGGGACAAGAGGTTTTTCAGCGACCTGTTCGGCAGCATTAAGCCGATCAGGCTTTACTCTCTAATCGAACATGTCTGGTTGGGTCGCGGCGATTTGGTCGTACAAAGTCTGGAAATGGAGCCAACCAATAAAGTCGCTGCCGACGTGCTCGCGACTGTACTGGGCGCTTTTATCGGGGATCGTTACTGGCTTCACTCCGGAAGCCTCAACCATCAACTGCACTTGGCAGCATCGCTCCAACGCGATGAACCAGAACGCGGCATCGTCGATACTGTGGCGGCTCGCGGTGAGCAAGCCATGGTTCTGATGCAACGCCGCTCGGTTGTTGCCGAATGCGTCCGCTACCGAGTGACCTGATTTCCGCTCGACGGCGACCGCGCCAGCAGAAGCACGGATCACGACGTGGCTGTTGTAGAAGCACGCAGCGTCTTGGCTGATCATGTCGAGTGGACGGCCCGTCGCGCACCATGCCGTGCCGTAGGTTGTATGTGCGTGACACATGGCCACGATCTCGGGGTGAGCTTCATGGACGGCAGAGTGGAGTACGAAACCTGCGCGATTGACGGCGTGAGTGCCCTCGACAACGGTCCCGGCATGGTCCGCAAGGATCAGATTCGACATCTTCACCTGAGAGAAGTGGACGCACATTGGATTGGTCCAATAGAGGTCGGGCCGCTCTGGGTCGCGCACAGTAAGATGCCCAGCAAAACCGTAGTCGAAGCCGTGCATCGCGAAGGCGCGTGTCGCCGCGACAAGGTGCTTCTTACGGTATTCGCGTTCTTCCGCAAATGAGTTGAACGCAGGGATCTCTGGGAACACCAAGCCTTGCTGTTCGGGTTGATAGATGGAAATGCGAGTTTCGAGATTGTCTGGCATCGTCGGTTCCTTCCTTGCTCGGGTCATTTGAGAAGCTGCCCAGACCGTTCATTAGCGCAAAAACTGCATTCGCGTGAGTGAATGTGGCTCGCGGCCCTGCCCGGTAACCTGCCCGACGGCACGACCGCGGAAGTCTTGCAGGTCATCCAGGGAAACGGGCGGAATAAGAATTACCCAAGGCGCTCATCTCGATGGACGCCCCAGCGCTCACCGTAATCGTCGCGCTACAGCACACCACACGTGATAATTGTGTAGTGACGCTACCACTACATTGCTCTTGCTGGGTGTAAAGTTGCTGTTCTAGCTCGTGCCGCTGCCGTTGATCGGAAGGCCACCGCCGCCTGTGGGCAGGAAGCACGCACCGGCATTCGGGTCAGTTTTTTAAGGGTCGGCACATCGGACTATATCTGGCCGATACGCAGGAACATCGGAATGGTCCTGGTTTGCGGAGGCGCCCCGAGGGCCAATCCGGCGACAGGTTCTACTGTCGCCAAGAGGTCAGTTTCTCAGTGGTAGCCAAGCATTCTGGCGCCGACGCACAGGGCGATGACAAACCCGAAAAGCGAAATAGCCTGGGCGCCCGAAAGTGCCCATTCCCAAAGCGCGTTGGCCGGATCATCGCGATTTTCATCCATTTTGAACTTCAGCCTCTTAAACCACTCGACCGCCTACATGGCGGTACCTGATGTACGATATGTTGTAGTGATATAGCAATACCACAACAGGGGCGGTGTTAATAAGCATTGTGATCTTGGTTGACGCCACATCACGACCGGGTGATCCTTGGCCAAAAGCTGGTGGGATGACGGATCATGCGAATTCTATGGGCAGGGCTGCTGGCGGCGTGCGGTTACTTGGCGCTTGGTTCGGCTTCGGCTCAATGGCCCGCACGCATCGAGATACTTCCTGTTTCCAGCCAGACCGTAAGTGGAGATGGGTTTCTTCGCGGCGACACGCACGGAAGCGAGGTTGTGCTGGGTGGTGAACTTCGGCTGCCATCGAAAGCCGTCGGGAAGGTTCCCGCTGTCATTCTGATCCATGGGTCGGGCGGGATTGGGGCTGGCCCGGATTTCTGGGCGCGCACCCTGAATGATGCAGGGATCGCCGCCTTTATTCTGGACTCGTTCTCCGCACGTGGCATCGTAAGTACGGTCGAGGATCAGGGACAGCTTAATTCACTCTCTATGACTGTAGATGCCTATCGCGCGTTGGACGTTCTGGCGAAACACCCTCGCATCCGGGCGGACCGCATCGCGGTGATGGGCTTCTCCAAAGGCGCGGTCTCGGCCGTGTATTCGGCGATGGATCGCTTCCGGGTCGCCTATGGCGGGACCGCTGGCAACCGTTTTGCGGCTCATATCGGGTTCTACACGCCCTGCAACGTGGCTTACGAGGGCGACACCAAGATAGCGCCGGTGCCGATCCGGCTGTTCCACGGCATCAGCGACGACTACGTGAACGTCGTGCCCTGTCGTGCCTACGTCGCGCGGTTAAAACAGGCCGGCGTGGACGTCTCGCTCACCGAGTATCCCAACAGCCAGCATGGTTTCGATAGCCCGACCTCGCCAGTTCTGTACGCCGTGCCGAGAGCGCAGAGCACGCGGAACTGCACCCTGAGGGAAGCGACGAACGGCCAGGTGGTGGACGCGTCGACCGGCCAGCCATTCGATATCAAGTCCAGCCCCTGCGTTGCGATCGGTGCCCATGTCGGCCACAACGCGGATGCGACCGAACAGGCGCGGGTCGCGGTACTGGCTTTCGTGAATGAGGTATTGACCAGATAGACTGCGCACGGCGGTATCGTTTCTTCCTTGAAAGGCTGCCCATGCACCTGAACCGCCGCTTCCTGTTGATGGCCGCGACGCTTGCCTTCATCGCGCCATCGGTCGGCGTGCCAGCCGCCGAACCGGCGTATGTCACCGCTTTGCAACTCGACCTGGTACCGTTCCTTTCGAACTATCCGGTCGACGGGTCGCAACAGGCTCGGGCGGACATGCTCGAGGTGCTGGCATTGCAGGCGAGCAGGACCCCGGCACGCGCCGCGCAGTCCAAAACTGACTCGCAGGAGACCGTCGAGGTGATGTTCGCCAGCTTGATCGGGCCGGACTTCAGTTTTGCGAAGCTGCCAATGACTGAGGCCCTGGTCGCCCGGGTAGGCGAATCAGAGGATGCGACGGTCGATCCGATCAAGAAGATTTACGGGCGCCTCCGGCCATTCATGGCCAATCCCGATGTGCATCCATCGGCCGTAATTTCCCGCAGCGGCTCCTACCCGTCAGGACATGCGACGCGGGTGACGGCGATGGGCATCGTGCTGGCCGCAATGCTGCCGGAAAAGCGCGATGCGATCTGGGCGCGGATGGACGACTACGCCGAGAGCCGGTTGATCGGCGGCGTGCATTACCGTTCGGATATCGAGGCTGGCAGGAGCGCAGGCATCGCTCTTGCCGCGGCAATTTTCACGCAGGCCGCATTCCGCGCGGATTACGCGCCGGCGCGGGGGGAACTGCGTCACGCACTGGGAATGTAGGCAATGCCAGCGCATGTCGATTACTTCCTGTCGCTGAACTCGCCCTGGGCGCATTTCGGGGCCGCGCGCCTGGAAGCCATCGTGGCCCGCACGGGCGCGACGCTGCGGCCATATCCGGTTGATTTTGGTACCATCTTCGCGGCGTCCGGAGGCTTGCCGTTGCCCAGGCGCTCACCGCAGCGCCAGGCGTACCGGTCGATGGAGATGGCGCGATGGCGCGCGCACCTCGGCATTCCCCTGCATGTCCAGCCGAAGCACGCCCCGATGAACGAGGCGCTTCCCGCGTCCTGCGTGATCGTGGCCCGAGAAACGGTGGACGATGACGCCGCCATGCGCCTTGCGCACCGGGTGCTGCGGGCGTTGTGGGAGGATGAACTCGATCCCGCCGACGATGCCACGCTGGAAGTCCTCATCGCCGACGTGGGCCTCGATCCGCAGGCCTTGATGGCCGTTGCCCGAGAGCCCCGGTGGATGGAACAGCGCGTTGCCGACAGCGCGATGGCCCTGGCGGTGGGCGTGTTCGGAGCGCCGAGCTATGTGGTAAACCAGGAGATATTCTGGGGCCAGGACCGGCTCGACTTTCTGGAACGGAGGCTGGCGCAAGAGTAGGCATGGATATCGAACGCATCTGCGCCGCCGCCTTCGCACCCGCCGAGGCAGCGGTCGCGGCGGGCCGGATACCGGGTGCGGTCCTCGGGGTGGTGAGTGCCTCGGGCCTACGGGCGACGCTCGCCTCGGGCAAGGCCCGGATCGGGCCGGATAGCGCGATGGCGCAAGGAACGTGGTTCGATCTGGCGTCGTTGACCAAAGTGATATTCACAACGCCGGCGGTGCTCGATTTGAACGCGATGGGGCGCATCGGGCTGGACAGCCAGCTCTGCGAGGCAATCCCGGACCTTCGGCAATACGATATGACGGCACCGGAGCGGCGCCTCACGTTCCGGACTTGTCTGGCCCATCAGACGCATCTGCCGGCGGTCGAACCGCTTTACACCTACGGGCAGGATCCACGCACCCTGCGGGCCTTCATCCTGCAGCGCGAATGGGTGGCGGGGCCGCCGGTATACTCCGATATCGGCTTCATGTTGCTTGGCATCGCCATCGAACGGCTGACCGGGACGCCGCTCGGCGCGCGGCCCGTGCCCCCGGGATTCTCGTTCCGTCCAGCTCCCCGCCTGTGCGCCGCCACCGAGTTCTGCCAGTGGCGCGGCCGGGTGATGCAAGGCGAGGTGCATGACGAGAACGCCTATGCGCTGGGCGGCGTGGCAGGTCATGCCGGGCTGTTCGGGACGGTGGACGGCATCCTTGACTTCGCGCATGGCGTGCTGGGCATGGCCGAGGACGCGCCGATCCGTATGCGGCATGACGGTTCCAACCGGACCGTGGGTTGGGAGGCGGCGCATGCTGGCTGGTCGGGCGGTGACCGCGTGTCAGAGAAAGGTATAGGTCATACGGGTTTCACCGGGACCGGCCTCTGGATCGACTTCGGACGCGGCCTCGCATGGACCTTACTGACCAATCGGGTGCATCCCAGCCGCTTCCTGCCGACCGGCATCGCGGCGCTGCGGCGCGACACCGGAGACCTCGTATGCGCGTGACATCGCTGATGCTGGCCGAGGCTCGGGAAGCCCCGGCGCGGGTGGCCGCAATGCTGCTCGAGGATACGGCGTTGTACGAGACGCTGGGCGTGAGGTTACGGGCGCACGAACCCGCCTTCGCCGTGACCATCGCACGCGGCAGCTCCGATCATGCGGCGGCCTTCGCGGCCAGCCTCATCGGCATCGTGGCCGGACGGGCGACGGTGACGCTGGCGCCCTCGCTGGTGACCCGCTACGGCGCGCGGATCGCGATGCGGGGCGCGCTGGCCATCGGGCTATCCCAGTCCGGCGCCAGTCCCGACATCGTCAGCGGCCTGGCTGCGGCGCGCGAAGGTGGCGCGATCACCGTGGCTATCGTCAATGCGGCCGGAAGCGCGTTGGCCGAACAGGCGGAGTTCGTGGTGCCGCAACGCGCGGGCGAGGAACGCAGCGTTGCGGCCACCAAGAGCTTCGTCCTGACACTGGTCGCGGTGGCCCGGCTGGTCTCCGCCTGGAGTGGGGATGCAGCCCTCGCCCACGCCCTCCGACTTTTGCCGGACAGCTTGGCGGCGGCGCTGGAATGCGACTGGTCGGCGGCGGTTCCCACGCTGGCAGCACTGCGCGACCTGTATGTCGTGGGGCGCGGACCCGGCCTCGCCATTGCCCAGGAAAGCGCATTGAAGTTGAAGGAAACCTGCCGCCTGCACGCTGAAGCCTTCAGCGCCGCCGAGATCCAGCATGGTCCACGCGAGATGGTCGACAGCGATTTTCCGGTGCTGGCCTACGCCCTTGCCGACCCCGGCGGTGACGACACGCGCGAGGTCGCCGCCGCGTGGTCCGATAGTGGTGTGCCGGTGATGCTTGCCTCCCACCGCCCCGGACCCGGGCTGCATCTGCCCCTGCCCCCGCCGCTGCATCCGCTGCTCGATCCCATCGTCGCCATTCTGGCTTTCTACCCGCTCGCCGAGGCTGTCTCCCGCGCCCGTGGCCTCGATCCGGACAAGCCCCGCGTGCTCCGCAAAGTCACGCTGACGACATGATCGTGCTCGGCCTCATCTCCGGAACGTCGGTGGACGCGATCGATGTGGCGGCCGCGGACCTGTCCTGGGCCGGACCCGACATCCTGTTGCGTCCGCTCGGCCATCGCGAGGCGGCCTGGCCGGACGCCACGAGGCGCAGTATCCTGGCCGCTTTGCCTCCCGCCCTGGTCACGATGGGAGACGTCTGCGCGCTGGACGTGCTGATCGGCGAGGCGTTCGCTGCGGTGGCGCGGCAGGCGCAACTCGAACATGGCGGGGAACTGGTCGCCTCACACGGGCAGAACCTGTTCCACTGGACCGAACTCCGCCGGGCCCGCGGCACGCTCCAGCTTGGCCAGCCCGCCTGCATCGTGGAAGCGACCGGCCTGCCGGTGGTATCGGACTTCCGCGCGCGCGACGTGGCTGCCGGGGGCCAGGGCGCTCCCCTGGCCAGCACCCTGGACGCGCTATGGCTGGCCGGTGAAGGCGGCCCGTGCGCGGCGCTCAACCTCGGCGGCATCGCCAATATCACCGTTGTCGGCCGTGCCCACGAGGCGGTGTTCGCCTACGATACCGGCCCAGCCAGTTGCCTGCTCGATATGGAGGCCGCGCGGATCAGCGGCGGCGCGCAATCTTGCGACCTCGACGGCGGCATGGCGCTCGTGGGCACCGTGCGAAGCGATGTGCTGACCGCGCTGCTTCGCGAGCCCTACTATTCCGCCAAGCCGCCGAAAAGCACCGGCCGCGAGCTATTCGATACCGGTTATGTCGCGGCCCATCTGGGCGGTCTGCCAGCCATTACCGGACCCGACCTCATGGCCACTCTCACCGAACTCACGGCGCTGACAGTGGCCCAGGCTTGCCGCTCCCACGGCGTGACCGAGATCGTGGCCAGCGGAGGCGGCACGCGCAATCCCGCGCTAATGGCCGCGCTGGCCCGGCATCTCGCCCCGGCCAGCCTCGTTATGAGCGAGGAGCGTGGCCTGCCATCCGGGGCGAAGGAGGCCTATCTGTTCGCGTTGCTCGGCTTCCTCACTTGGCACGGTCTGCCCGGCGTGGTGCCCGGCGCGACCGGTTCCGCCATTCCACGCGTGCTGGGTCGTATCAGCCCCGGCAACTCGCCGCTTAGAATGCCAGCACCGGCGCAATTCCCT
>JANXXW010000583.1 GCA_025350425.1 Rhodospirillales bacterium | reverse complement strand
AACAGATAGACGAAGGCCGGGATGAGCGCGCGCTCGGGCCGCGTACGGCAGTGCAGCGCGACCATCTCGGAGACCATGTCGCAGCTGGATCGATCCATCCAGGCGACCAAGGTGGCGAGGTGGGCCGGGTCGTGCTCGATATCGGCGTCGGTCAGCAGAACGAACTCCTCATTGGTCGCGGCGACGCCCTGATGCACCGCCCACAGCTTGCCGGCCCAGCCAGACGGGCGAGGCGCGCCGGCGAGGACGGTAAGGCGTGGGTCGGACAGGGCGCGGGCGACGCTGCCGGTGCCATCTGTGCTGTTATCGTCCACCAGCACAAAGCGGAGCGGGCCTGGATAGGCCTGGGCCAGCAGTGAGCCGAGGGTGCGGGCGATCAGCGGCGCTTCGTCCCGCGCGGGGATCACCACGGCGAGCGGCGGGGCGGAGGCCAGGGTGTTCGCGGGCAGCATCGGGCCGGCTTGCCAGAACCGGTTGTGCAGGCAGGCGAGGTAAAGCCAGACCAGAAGCGCCATTACGGCGGCGGCGGTCATGAGGGGACCATGCCGGCGGCGCGGAACCACGCCACCGCGTCGGCCACGGCCTCGCGGGCCGGGCGCGGAGAGAAGCCGAGTTCGGCGCGGGCCTTGGCGTTGGAGAAAAACATCATCTTACGAGCCATGCGGAGGTGGTCGCGCGTCACCAGAGGCGTGATGCCGGTCAGCTTGGCCACCGCCTCATAGCCGAGCGCCAACGGCCACAGAAGCTCCCGGTTCAGCTTGATGCGCGGCGGCTTGCGGCCCGCGACTTCGGCGACCAGCGCGAAGACCTGGGCCAGCGTGAGGTTCTCGTTGCCGAGGATGTATCTCTCGCCGATGCGGCCGCGTTCGAGCGCCAGGATGTGACCCTCCGCCACATCGTCAACGTGGACCAGGTTCAGGCCGGTATCGACATAGGCCGGCAGCCGGCCGGCGGCCGCGTCGGCGATCATGCGGCCGGTCGGCGTGGGTTTCACGTCGCGCGGCCCCACGGGAGCGGCGGGGTTCACGATGACCGCAGGCAGACCGTCGTCACGGACCATGTTCAGGACGGCCTGCTCGGCGCGGTATTTGGATTTCTTGTAGATGCCAACTACCGATTCCTCGCTCACCGGCGAGGTTTCGTCGGCGGGGGTGCCATCCTTGTGGAGGCCGAGCGCCGCCACGCTGCTGCAATAGACCACGCGCTCCACACCGGCGGCCTGTGCGGCGCGCATCAGGGCCACGGTCCCGCCGACATTGGCGGCGAGCATGGCATCGGGGTCCGGCACCCAGATGCGGTAGTCGGCGGCGACATGGAACACGTAGCGGCAGCCCCGGACCGCGCGCTTCAGCGAGGCCGCATCGGTAAGGTCGCCCTCGATCTCCTCGGCGACCAAGCCGGCGAGGTTACGGCGGTCGCTGCGCGCGCGCGTCATCACCCGCACGTCGTGGCCGCGCTGAACCAGGGCGCGCGCCACGGCCGAGCCGACGAAACCGGTCGCGCCGGTCACCAATGTGGGTGAACTTGCCATCAGCGCCGTATAGCGCCGCGCGCCCCTGCCGCCAAAGTGCGAAGTCTACGGCGTGGGCGTTGCGGTCGCGGGTGTGTCCTTGATGAAACGCGTGGTGTCCGCCAGCACCGGCGACTTGCCGCGGAACAGGTTCGAGAAGCCCAGCACGATGCCGATATGGCCGACGCCCGGATATGTCTTCAGCTCCACCGGCCCACCGGCGGCGCGGATGCGGGCGGCCAAGGCGGTGGAGTTGCGGAGATACACCGTCTCGTCCGCGTCGCCATGCAGCAGCAGCAGCGGCGGGTTGTGTCCGTCCACATGGTTGATGGGCTGTGTCGCGGGGTCATTGCGATGCGCGCCAAACACTTCCCTGGTATCCTCGCCGGTGATCGGCAGGAAGTCGGCGGGACCGGCGATCGACACTACACCCGCGAGATCGCGCGGGCTCATACCGGCCATCTTCAGCCAATGTGGATCGAGCGCCAGCATTTCGGCCATGTAGGCGCCGGCCGAATGCGCCACGATGAATAGCCGGGCCGGATCGCCGCCCCAGGATGGCGCCGCGCGTTTCACATAGGCCACGGCGCGCGCCGCGTCGTCGACGAAGCCGGGATACTGAACCTCGGGCCAC
>JANXXW010000567.1 GCA_025350425.1 Rhodospirillales bacterium | reverse complement strand
CGCCATCCACGCGGGCTTGCGCAGCACGCCCAACAGCACCAGCAGGGTGAAGATCGGAATCGCGGCAAGCAGCGCGGACAACGGCAGGCTGTCGCCAATCGGGGTGTAAGTTTGTTGCCACATGAGGGGGCCTTAGCCTTGGATGCGCTTGTCTTTCCCGCTCCCCTGCTCTCGCAAAGGATTAACTCGAGCTTTGTTAGCAATAGACGCAGACCTGAGATCAAAACCTTCTTAACCGGAAAGGATTTTTTCTGATGAACCTGCTCGATCTGGTCGAAACCCAGCTTATTTCGAATCGTCTTCCGCTGGTAGCGGTATCACTCGGCGGCGGTGCGCCCGCGGGCGAAATCCTCCGCCGTGTGCAAGCCGCCACGCGCCCGCAATGCTGCCACCATGTCGGCCGCGACCGGTCCCTCGTAGAACGCCCGTGCCCCATGACGGCCGATCTGGCGGAGGGTTTCGGCCAGTGGCGCGTTGCGGAAGATGTCGCCTGTCGATGGCGCGCCACCGTTCGGCAGGAACGCGTCGGAGCCGTTCGCCCGCAGGCGCGCGACGCCGCCCAGCCAATCATGCGCCACGCGGGAATTCACCGCGAACCCGTCCTCGGCGAGTGCCGCCGCCGGGCGCAGCAGCTCGTCCAGCCCCTTGGTGCCATGCGCCGCCAGGAGCGTCTCCCAGGCGGAGATGGCGCCTGGCACGGTCACGGAGTGGGCCGAGACCGGGTCCAGCGCGGTGATGCCCTGGCTCTCGTACCAGTCGATCCTGGCCGCCGCTGGCGCGCGGCCGGAGCCGTTCAGGGCCACCACGGGGTGCCCGCCCGCCCGCGCATAGAGACAGAAGCAGTCGCCGCCGATGCCGGTGGAGGCGGGCTCGATCACGGCCAGCACGGCGGCAGCGGCGACGGCAGCGTCCAGCGCGTTGCCGCCGGCGCGCAGCACGTCAATCGCGGTGAGGGTTGCCGCCGGCATCGATGTCGCGGCCATGCCGTGGGTGGCGTAGGACGGGCTGCGTCCGGGGATGTGGAAGTCGCGCATTATGATGTCCTTGGCCGTCTTGATCAGCCGCCATAGCGCCACGCGCCTTGTGCATTGGCAAGCAAGCGGAAAGGCGGGATAGACGACGCTGGCGAACACGGAGCAAGCAGCGATGGACACCATTTCCGCCACCATGGTGGAGTTCGACCGCATCGACATCCGCGTCGGTACCATTGTCGACGCGCAACCCTTCCCCGAGGCGCGCAAGCCGGCCTGGAAACTCACCATCGATTTCGGGCCGGAGATCGGCACAAAGCGGTCCTCGGCGCAGATCACGGTGCATTACAAGCCGGACCAGCTGATTGGCCGGCAGGTGCTTGCAGTGGTCAATTTCGCACCCCGCCAGATCGGGCCGTTCATCAGCGAGGTGCTCACCCTCGGCGCGCCGGACGAGTCGGGCGAGGTGGTCTTGTTGCGGCCGGACCTCCGCGTGCCGAACGGCGGAAGGATGTTCTGATGGCAACGCACTACTACACAGTGACGTGGGATCAGCTTCACCGCGACGCCCGCGCGCTGGCGTGGCGGCTGGTCGAGCTCGGTCCGTTCATCGGCGTGGTAGCGATCACCCGCGGCGGCCTGATCCCGGCGGCCATCATCGCCCGCGAACTCGAAATCCGGCTGGTCGAGAGTGTCTCCGTGGTTACCTACGATGAGGAGCACAGGGGCGAGCCCGTGGTCACCAAGGCCCCGGTCGCGGCCGGTGACGGCACCGGCTTCTTGATCGTGGACGATCTGGTGGACACCGGCAGCACCGCCCGCGTGGTGCGCGCGCTGCTGCCGAAGGCGCATTTCGCCTGCGTCTACGCCAAGCCCGCCGGCAAGGACCTGATCGACAGCTTCGTCACCGAGGTGTCCCAGGATACCTGGATCCTGTTCCCGTGGGATACCGAACCGCAGTTCTCGGTGCCGCTGGCACGCCGGGAACATCGCGATGTGATCGCGTAGCCGGGCGCTTTAACGCGGTATTGCTTCGGATCCCAGCCATCGCCGTGCAATGATGCAATACTGGGATGCGTTCGGTAAGCGAAGGAGCACGGCAATGTTGATTCGCAGGGCAGTGACGCCGTTCATTCTCCTCGCGCTGGCATACGTGGCCGCGCCCTACGTGGTGGTGTGGCGCCTGTCCAGCGCGATGGAGCATGGCGATGCCGTCGCCTTGAGACAGTTGGTGGACTGGGGCTCGGTGCGGGCCGGGCTCAAGGAAGACATCGCGGAGGGCTTGGTC
>JANXXW010000557.1 GCA_025350425.1 Rhodospirillales bacterium | reverse complement strand
GCCGCGCCTGGAGCAACGGGCTTTCCACAGCCGGGATCGCGGATAATTTCTGCGCGCGCTGGTCGGGCGGGCTAGGCTTCCTCGATCACCGCTACGCCGGTTCGGAGGTCTCGGTCGAGCCGGACGGATCGGTCTATCCGTGCTGCGTCAAGACCAAGCTGCCAGTCGGCAACCTGACCGAGGAACCGCTGATCGACGTGCTCGAAAGCCTAGCTGGTGACCCCGTTTACGAGGCGATCAACGCCGGCACGCCGGAACGCATGGGGCTGAGCTTCGGCTGGAGCGTGGAGGAGTTCCGCGAGAAATCGCAAACCAAGATGCCGGATGGGCGCGACTACGCCAATCTATGCGTCGGCTGCGACCGCTTCCACGAGGAGGTGCTGGGGCCGGTCATCGAAGCAGCCCGCCTGCGCCGGCGCGTGGCGGCAATGGCATGAACACCACCCGTCGCGGGCTGTTGGCGCTGGGCGCCGCATCGGGCCTCGCGGGGAAAGCACGCACGGCTTCGCCGGTGCTGGACTGGAATTCGGTGCAGGCGCACGCGAAGGGCCAGACCGTCGCCTGGAACGCGTGGGCGGGGGACAACCGCACCAACGCGTTCATCGCCTGGACCAACGAGCGGATGCGGGTGCTGCATGACGTGGGCGTGCAGCATGTGCGGCTGCGTGACACGTCCGAGGCGGTGGCCCGCGTGGTGGCCGAGAAGGCGGCCGGGCGCGACGGCGACGGGTCGGTCGATCTCATCTGGATCAATGGCCCGAACTTCCTGTCGATGAAACAACAGAATCTGCTGTTTGGCCCGGTGGTGGACGCGCTGCCCAACGCCGCCCTGATCGATCGTGAGGGTAAACCCGCCACCATGACCGATTTCACGGTGCCGGTGGATGGGTTGGCAGTGCCGTGGCGCATGGCGCGGATCGTGTTTCTGTTCGACAGCGCCCGGGTGGATGCTCCACCGCACACAATGGCGGCGATGCTGGACTGGGCACGCGCCCATCCCGGGCGCCTCACTCACCCGACCGCCCGTAACTTCCTGGGCGCCACGTTCCTGAAACAGGCGTTGTTCTCGTTCGCGCCCGATACCGCGGCACTCCAGCGCCCGGTCGTCGACTCCGAGTTCGCGCCGGCCACCGCCGCGTTGTGGACATGGTATGCGGCGTTGCGCCCGTTCCTCTGGCGCGCGGGGCGCAACTTCCCCGAAAGTGGACCGGCGCAGCGCGGGCTGATGAACGACGGGGAGATCGATATCTCGATCTCGTTCAACCCGGCCGAGGCCGCAACGGCCATCGCGCAGGGCACGCTGCCGCCAAGTATCCGAACTTACGTCCTCAACGGCGGCACCATCGGCAATTGCAGCTTCAATGCCATTCCCTACAACGCCGCCCACAAGGAAGCGGCGATGCTGTTGGCCGACTTCCTGCTGTCACCCGAAGCGCAGGCGCATCAGATGGACCCGCGACTGACCGGCAGTGCCACAGTGCTGGCCCTGGCACGGCTATCGCCCGCTGACCGCGCGCTGTTCGACGATCTGCCGAAATCGCCTGCTATCCTGTCAGACGCGGAAATTGGACGGACACTGCCGGAGCCGCACCCGACATGGATGACCCGGCTGGTCGAGGAATGGGAACGCCGGGTTACGGCGTAGACTATCCCCGAACCAGCCAGGCCGTTGCCTGACGCTAGGCTGCGCGTCCCTTTTGCATCGCTGCCCATACCTTCTGCGGGGTCGCGGGCATATCGATGTGCTTCACGCCGAATTCGCCGAGTGCGTCCACTACGGCGTTCATCACCGCCGGCAGCGCTCCCGCACAACCCGCTTCGCCACAGCCTTTGACGCCGAGCTTGTTGGTGCGGGCCGGAACGGGATGGCTGAGGAACGAGAACTCAGGTGCGTCGTCGGCGCGGGGCAGGCAGTAATCCATGAACGAACCGGTCTGCGGCTGACCATCCTCGTCATACACCACGGATTCGGTTAGCGCCTGACCGATGCCCTGCACGATGCCGCCATGGGCTTGGCCCTCGACCATCATCGGGTTCACCAGCACGCCGAAATCGTTGACCATGCTGTAGCGGACAACGTCGATATGTCCGGTATCGGGATCGATCTCGACCTCGGCGACGTGGCAGCCGTTCGGGAACGCCGACGGTGCGCCGGCAAATATCAGGCTGGCGTCGAGCGTTGCGGGCACGTCGGGCGGCAGGTCAGCACCGGCGCGGAGCTTCTCGGCCAGTTCCATGATGCCGATACCCCGGTCAGTGCCGGCGATCGAGAAG
>JANXXW010000552.1 GCA_025350425.1 Rhodospirillales bacterium | reverse complement strand
CGACCGCCGCCACGATAGTCGCGGATGCCGTATTTCAATTCGTAGGCTAGGTCAGCGTGGCCGGGCCTAAAACGATCGGCGATCTCGCCGTAGTCGCGCGATCGCTGGTCCACGTTTTAGGCCCGGCCACGCTGACCTCGCCTACGAATTGAAATACGGCATCCGCGACTATCGTGGCGGCGGTCGCAGTTCCGCCCGTGAGACCGCCATGCGCGTCGCCGCCGGCGCCGTCGCGCGCCGCGTGTTGGGCAACGCAGTCACCATTCGCGCCGCGCTGATCCAGATGGGGCCGCACATGATTGATCGTGCCGCCTGGGATTGGGCGGCAACCGAGGAAAATCCGTTCTTCTGCCCCGACCGCGCCGCCGCCGCCGCCTGGGAGGAATACCTCTTGGGCATCCGCAAATCCGGTTCCTCCTGCGGCGCCGTGATCGAGGTGGTGGCCGAGGGCATGCCGCCCGGTCTCGGCGCGCCGATCTACGCCAAGTTGGACGCTGACATCGCCAGCGCGCTCATGGGGATCAACGCCGTCAAGGGAGTGGAAATCGGGGATGGCTTCGCCGCCGCGTCGCTCACCGGCGAAGGCAACGCCGACCAGATGCGCATGCGCGACGGCATGGTCGAGTTCGATGCCAACCACGCTGGCGGCATCTTGGGCGGGATTTCCACCGGCCAGCCCATCGTCGTCCGCTTTGCTGTCAAGCCCACCAGCTCCATCCTGACGCCGCGCCAAGGGGTAGATCGCGATGGGCATGAAGTGGAGGTCGTGACGCGGGGCCGGCATGACCCATGCGTCGGAATCCGGGCCGTGCCGGTGGGCGAGGCCATGGTGGCGTGTGTGCTGGCTGATCACCTGTTGCGCCATCGCGCCCAGAATCCGGGTGCTGCCATATCCGCAAGACTCCCGCGAAACTGAATCAAGTTTCTAACGTTTAACAGTTCACGAAGACTTGTCACGCCCGAAATCGGTTTTTCCGCAATTCGTGATTTGTACTTTGAGGCGAATCAAATGCGGTTAGGACTTAGGCTCACATGAAGATAAAGCCTCAGCGTCCGGCGCGCGAGATTGCCACAGCCTTTGCGGATCTTGTCGGCGTCCGCGCGTGGTCTGCGCGCCAAGCCGTCATCCGCAAGGAAATCGGGGCCGGCCAACGCGCCGGGCGTGCCGCGATGCAGCGTTATGCCATTGAGTTCACCCTCGAACGGCTGCGGACCGGGCCTTGTGACCACCCCTCGACCCGCGCCGAATCCTGCCTGCTCGCCATCGCCGCCGAAGCACTTCGCTGCGCCGCCGATGCTTCGCGCGATGGACGCGCCAACTTGAAGGCCATGCTGCGCGACGGACTTGCCGGCGAACGGACGCTGCTCGCCTCGTTTCACCTGTTCCGCACCGCCGCCCTGCAACGCTCGCGTGGGTTCGAGGTGCGCTATGCCCGCCTGGAGGACGGCGCAACGTTCGACCTGCTGATCGAACGCGACGGCGTGGCTGCCGAGATCGCCTGCGACGTGGTTTCCGCCGACGAAGGCCGCGACGTCCATCGTGGCGCCTGGATCACGCTGGTCGATGCGATCGACCCCGACCTGCAAATCTGGCTGGCCAACCACCCGGGCCGCTACCTCCTCAAGCTGACCCTGCCGCAAGGTTTGCGCGGTGGCGCCGACGGCCAGCCTGGCCTGGCCGCCCTGCATGGCCGCATCCGCGACATGCTGCGGAGCAGCCGTCGTGCCGATCACGACGAGGCTGCCGTACTCCGGCTTGATCCGCTGATGCTGGCGGCCGCCCAGGCCGACGAGAACGGCCTGATGAATTCGCTCCGCCGCGAGTTTGGCCACGAGGCGCATCTGGCGGTCACTGGCCGTGGCCAGGGCGTGTTCGCGCTGGCCGCCCGCGCTGGCCGGGAGAACGAGATCGCCGTCGCCATCCGCCGCCGCATGGCGGCCCTGGCGCCCGCCTGCCTGACCGGTACGCGACCTGGAATCCTGGCGATGTTCGTGGAGGACACGGACGCCGCCGAGTGGCGTCATCTCCGCGATCGGCTGGAACTGGAGGGAGAGGCGCGCCAGTTCCTCACCCACCCCGAAGCCCGCTGCGTCGTGGCCATCACGTGCAGTTCGCGCCTGGAACTGTTCGGGGCTGCCGCTCCCCATGCCGCGCCGGATGGTGAACTGCGTTTCCGCAACCCCGCCCACCCTGCGGCGAAAACGGCGGCGTTGGCCCCGGCCGTGCTGTCCTCCATTTGACGGGCGGCGGGCAACACTGTCACATAACGGCCATAAACCAGATAGCTTTGCGCTTTCTTCTCCAAGGCGAGACCCCAAAGGCTCTATGATGGACAAGCTGGACTACGACCGTAAGCTAGACGAGTTGGATCATCTGCTGAACGACCCGGACGTTCCTATCGAACCCGAGCGGGTGTGGTCATTGTTGGCTGAAATCTCCCGGCGCGACCTTGGAGAAATGCCTTAAGCGGCCTGACGAGAGTTCTGCCCTGTCTCCTTAGCTGGAATCGCTGGTCCGGTGTCTTGCCATGAGGT
Organism: Rhodospirillales bacterium; assembly: GCA_025350425.1. Lineage (GTDB taxonomy): Bacteria > Pseudomonadota > Alphaproteobacteria > Acetobacterales > Acetobacteraceae > JANXTF01. Next base: position 3,444 of record JANXXW010000552.1, on the reverse strand, counting down.
AAGCCATTGGTCGATCAGGGGCTTGGAGACCGCATGCTCGTTTCGATTAATCATATTTTCGATGACCGGGCGCACGGCTTGCGTTCTCGCCTTGCAGGCCTCTATGCGCTCCTGATCTTGGCCAACGTCGCGATTTGGGCGTTGGCGCTTTACACCTTCCGCAATCAGCCGGTGATGCTCGGCACCGCACTGCTCGCATATAGTTTCGGTTTGCGTCATGCCGTCGATGCCGACCATATCGCGGCGATCGACAATGTCACCCGCAAGCTGATGCAAGACGGCAAACGTCCGATCGGCGTCGGGTTCTGGTTCTCAGTCGGCCACTCGGCTGTCGTCGTTCTGGTGTCACTCGTCATCGCGATCACGACGACAAGGCTGGCAAGCTCCTTCACCTCATGGAAAAACGTCGGCGGGGTTGTTGGCACGTCCGTCTCAACGCTGTTCCTGTTCGCGGTCGCGGCCATGAACATCGTCATCCTCGTGGGTGTCTGGAAAACCTTTCGCCACGTCCGGCGCGGCGGTGCATTCGTCGAGCAGGATTTCGATCTGCTGCTGAATAGCCGTGGGTTGCTCGCTCGCATGTTCCGGCCCCTCTTTCGGTTGGTCACACATAGCTGGCACATGCTGCCTCTCGGCTTCCTGTTCGGGCTTGGCTTCGATACAGCGACCGAAGTCGCATTGCTCGGCATCTCGGCCACGCAGGCCGGCCAAGGCATGTCGATCTGGGCGATAATGATTTTTCCGGCGCTCTTTGCCGCCGGCATGTCGCTGATCGATACGACCGATGGCGTGTTGATGCTTGGGGCCTACAACTGGGCCTTCGTGAAACCCATGCGTAAGCTCTACTACAATCTCGTCATCACGGCGGTGTCAGTCGTCGTGGCGGTGCTGATCGGGGGTATCGAGGGATTGGGCCTTATGGGCGACCAACTCGGTCTCACGGGCATGTTCTGGGACGGGATCGGGACACTCAATGACAATTTCAACGGCCTCGGCTTCGCCATCATAGGCCTGTTCGTCTTTGCCTGGATCGCCTCGCTCATGATCTATCGCTATACGGGTTTGGACGATCTGGAGGTCGAGCCGAACGGAAGATAGCGCAGCCTGCGCCGAGGCGTCGTCAGGCTTCACGCTGCGTACCGATCAGGTATTCATGGTTTCCCTCCGGCCCGGTGATCGGACTTTCCTCGATCCCAAGCACGGTCCATCCTGGCAACCCCGCCCACCACGCGGCAATCCTGGCGCATACCGCCTCCCGCACCGCCTGGTCCCGTACCACGCCGCGTGAGCCGACCTGATCCGGCCCGGCCTCGAATTGCGGCTTGATCAGCGCGATGGCCCAGGCTCCCGGCGCGCACAGGCCGAGCGGTGCGGGCAGGATCGTTTCCAGGCCGATGAAGCTTGCGTCGCATACCAGCGCCTGGATCGGATCGCCGCCGATGTCGTCGGCCGCGAGCCTCCGCGCGTTCAACCGTTCGCGCACCGCCACGCGCGGATCGTTACGGATTTTCCAGGCGAGTTGCCCGTGTCCGACATCGACGGCATAGACCCGGGTGGCGCCCATGGTCAGCAACACGTCGGTGAAGCCTCCGGTTGAGGCCCCGACGTCGAGGCAGATGCGCCCCGCCGGATCGAATCCGAAATGGCGCAGCCCATGCGCCAGCTTCAAGCCGCCGCGCGACACCCACGGATGATCTTGGCCCTTGACCTCGAGCGCGGCTCCTTCGGCCAGAAGTTGCCCGGCCTTCTCGACGCGGCGGGTGTCCGAGAACACCTTGCCCGCCAGGATCAGCGCCTGTGCGCGCGTCCTGCTCTCGACCAGCCCGAGATCGACGAGAAGCTGATCAGCTCGTTTCTTTGCCAGATCAGCGCCCGAGCGCGCCGGTCACCACGACAGCGATGCTCTTGGCGTCCAGTCCGGCTTCGACGATCTGCTTGGCGGGGCTGTCATGGTCGATGAACCGGTCCGGCAGCACCATCGGGCGGATCTTCACGCCGCCATCCAGCAGCCCGGCCCACGCCAGATGCTGCATCACGGCGGCGCCGAAGCCACCGACGCTGCCATCCTCGATGGTCACCAGCGCCGCGTGCTCGCGCGCCAGGCGCTCGATAAGCGCCGTGTCCAGCGGCTTGGCGAACCTTGCATCCACCACCGTGGCACTCACGCCCTTGGCGGCCAGAAGTTCGGCCGCTGCCAGCGCGTCCGCCAGCCGGGGGCCGAGTGACAGGATCGCCGCGTCGGAGCCTTCGCGAATGACGCGCCCGCGCCCGATCGGCAGCACCTCGCCACGCGCCGGGATAGCGATGCCAGTGCCCTCGCCGCGCGGGTAGCGCACAGCGCTTGGGCCGTCGTCGATGGCGGCCGCCGTTGCGACCATGTGAACCAGTTCGGCCTCGTCGGACGGCGCCATGATGACAATTCCCGGCAGGCAGCCGAGAAATGCCAGGTCGAAGCTGCCGGCGTGGGTCGCGCCATCGGCCCCGACCAGTCCGGCACGATCGATGGCGAAGCGGACGGGGAGGGACTGGATGGCGACGTCATGCACCACCTGGTCGTAGGCGCGCTGCAGGAAGGTCGAGTAGATGGCGCAGAACGGCTTCATCCCCTCGGTCGCCATTCCGGCCGCGAATGTCACGGCGTGCTGCTCGGCGATGCCCACGTCGAAGCTCCGGTCGGGGAACTTGGCGGCGAAGCGGTCGAGCCCGGTGCCGGTCGGCATGGCGGCGGTGATCGCCACCACGCGCTGGTCGGCCTCGGCCTCGGCAATCAGCGCGTCGGCGAAGACGCGGGTATAGTTGGGCGGCCCTGGCGGCGCCTTCACCTGCTCGCCGGTCAGCACGTTGAACCGGCTGACGGCGTGCAGCTTGTCGGCGGACGCCTCGGCGGGCGCATAGCCGCGACCCTTCTGGGTGATCACATGGATCAGCACCGGTCCGGCGTCGTCGGCGTCGCGCACGTTGCGAAGCACCGGCAACAGGTGATCGAGGTTATGGCCGTCGATCGGGCCGACATAATAAAAGCCCAGTTCCTCGAATAATGTGCCGCCGGTAAGGATGCCACGGGCGAATTCTTCGGCCCGCCGCGCGGTGCGTTCGATCCCCTTGGGGAACCGCTTGGCCATCCGGCCGGCCAGATCCCGCAGCGACAGGAAACTGCGGGACGACAGCAGCCGCGACAGATAGGCGCTCATGGCGCCAACCGGCGGCGCGATCGACATGTCGTTGTCGTTCAGGATCACGACCAGCCGGTTGCCCGCGCGCCCGGCATTGTTCATCGCCTCATAGGCCATCCCCGCCGACATCGCGCCGTCGCCGATCACCGCGATACCCTTGCCCGGCCTGTCGGCCAGCTTGTTGGCGATCCCGAACCCCAACGCCGCCGAGATCGAGGTCGACGAATGCGCCGCCCCGAACGGATCATATTCGCTCTCGGATCGCTTGGTG
>JANXXW010000536.1 GCA_025350425.1 Rhodospirillales bacterium | reverse complement strand
CTGGCCCGCTCCGGCTCGGACATCCGTCTGCTGAGCGCCAACGAGATGCGCCGCTCCCTGCTGGACGCTCTCGATCTGCGCCCGCCCGGCGACGCCTGGGTGTTCGGGTACGGCTCGCTGATCTGGAATCCCACAGTCCATTACCTCGAACGCCGCACCGCACGGGTGGAAGGCTGGCATCGCCGGTTCTGCCTTTCCACTCCTGTTGGACGCGGCACACCCGACAATCCCGGCCTCCTGCTCGGCATGGACGAAGGCGGTAGCTGCACCGGCGCCGCCTTCCGCATCGACACGGACATTCTGACCGACGAGTTGGCGTTGCTGTGGCGGCGGGAAATGCTTACCGGCAGCTACGTTCCGCGCTGGCTCCCCATGCACGCCCTCGACGGCGGCGTGTTCTGCCACGGCCTCACGTTCACCATCAATCGCCAGGCCAGCAATTACGCTGGCGATCTTGAACCGGCCGATATCGTTCGCCGCATCGCGACCGCGCGCGGAGAGATAGGCAGCTCTCGGGACTACCTGTTCCAGACCCGCGATGGCCTCCGTCTGCTCGGTATCGAGGACCCGGAGGTCGAGGCGCTGGCCGACAAGGTCGCTAGCTACCTCGCCAGCTAGGCACCGCCACCGAGACCACCAATTATCGACCGCCGCGGACGACAGGGAGAAAGCACATGCGTACTCAAGTGGGCATCATCGGCGCCGGACCGGCCGGCCTGTTCCTCGCACATCTGCTCCACCGTGCCGGGATCGGCTCGGTCAATCTCGAAAGCCGCAGCCGCATGGAGGTCGAGAGCACGATCCGCGCCGGGGTACTCGAACATTGGGTCGTGGAACTGATGAACGAACTCAACATCGGCGAGCGGATGATGCGGGAAGCGCATTTCCACAGCGGCATCACGCTCCAATGGAACGGTGAACGGCACCATCTCGACATCGAGGGACTCACCGACGGCAAGCGCGTCACCGTGTATCCGCAGCACGAGGTGCTGAAAGACCTCATCGCCGGTCGCGTCGCGCAGGGTGGAGAGATCATCTTTGACGTCGGCGACACCACCATCCGCGATATCGACACCGACACACCCTCAATCGATTTTCGCCGCGCTGGAACCGGCGAGCTTGAGACGCTGCATTGCGACTACGTCGTCGGCGCCGACGGCTTTCATGGTCCCGGCCGCAAGGCCATTCCCCGCGGGCACCGCACTGAGTATCAGAAAGTCTACCCGTTCGGCTGGCTCGGCATCCTGACCGAAGCGCCGCTGTCGTGGCACGAACTCATTTACGCCAACCAGGGAGAAGGCTTTGCCCTGCTCAGCACCCGGTCGCCAGACGTTCAGCGCATGTATATCCAGTGCGATCCAACCGACGATATCGCGGCATGGTCGGACGGGCGCATCTGGGACGAACTGAACACGCGCCTCAACACCGATGATGGCTGGCAATTGACAGAGGGCAGGATCTTCCAGAAAGGCATCATCCCGCTGCGCTCGTTCGTGTGTGAACCGATGCAATACGGCCGCCTGTTCATCGCCGGCGACGCGGCCCACATCGTGCCGCCCACCGGCGCCAAAGGCCTGAACCTCGCGGTCGCCGATGTCGTGGTGCTGTCCCGCGCGCTCGACGCCAAATACGCGCGCAACCAGCAGGATGGCCTCGATCGCTACAGCGCCACATGCCTGCGGCGGATCTGGAAGGGCGAGCGTTTCTCCTGGTTCATGACGACGATGTTGCATCGGAACAACGACGAAAGCGACTTCGAGCGGCGCATCCACTTCGCCGATCTGGACCTTATCCGTACGTTGAACGCAGCGGCGTTATCGGTGGCCGAAAACTACGTCGGGCTCCCGTTCGACCACTGACAACAACTCGCAACGACGAAAATGGTGTCAGATACCCTCGGCGTTGTCTTTCCCGGCGGCTCCTGCCTTCGCACGGGCTGCGGGGGTTGGGAATGGGGCTACGACCGATCCTCGGACACGCAAAAGGCCAAGATCAGGTTTCCGCCGAGATTATCGTGCGCGCGCGCTCAATCCAAGGTCTCGTAAGGCACCTCGGAGATGGGCAAGGCCCCGTTCCGGCGACAGCCGCTCACGGGCGAATGCAGCCCCGGCGCTGGACAGGCGGGTCCATTCGGCCTCGTCCTGCTGCAACCGGGCCAGCGCCGCCGCGATGCCGGACGCCGTGTCGGCGGTGAGCAGGTGCTCACCCGGCACGAGGCCGCTGCCTTCGGCGGCGATCGAGGTTGCGACGATCGGCAGGCCTCGCGCCAATGCCTCCGCGAGCTTGCCCTTGAACCCGGCGCCGTAGCGCAACGGCGCCACCATGATGCGATGCCGGTCGAACACCGGACCGAGATCCGCAACGTGCCCCTCGACAATCAGGCCGGGACCTTCCAGGGCCGCGAAGCCAGACGGCATGTCGGCGCCATACACGTGCAGGGTCGCATCCGGTACGAGGCCACGGAGTAGGCCCAGCACGTCGGACGCGAACCAGCGCACCGCATCGACATTCGGGCGGTGATTGAACCCGCCCAGGAACATGATGCCGGATCGCGCCGAGAACGGCGGCGGCGTGGCGGGCGGCGCCTCGATCACCCATGGCAGCATCCGGATATGCGCGTCGGGCAGCGCCTCCAGGATCAGGTTTCGTTCGACCGTGCTGCACACGAGCGTCAGGTCCGAAGCCGCGATCACTGCAAGCTCGCGCGCGCGGACCTCCAACGCCTCTCGCTGACCGGAATGGGCGATCTCCGCCTCGCGCTGCAGGCGAAGATGATGCAGGTCGGCTGGGTTGAACAGGATGGGCGCCTGCGGGGCATACCGGCGCAAGGCGGGCAGGCACGCCTCGGCCACCGCGAAGCGATGCACATAGACGAGGTCGAATACGGTCCCGTTATCGCGTAGGAACGCCTCCACGCTCGCATAGGCCGGCGTCTCCACCGTGGCGATGCCGTCCCGCCGCAGATCGTCGGTGTAGCCGGGAAAGGCGGTCAGGTTGAGCGGCAGGAAAGTGACCGCGAGCCCGAGGCGACGTAGCAGACGCATGTGCCACAGGATCACGTTGGAACCGGCATCCCGGTCCGGCGTCGGCACGCTGGCGTCGATCACCAGAACCCGCGCGCTCGACGACAGCCGCCGCGCACCTGGGACGGTAATACCGGTGGGCGGCCGACGCGGGAGCAGGCCCTTGCCGTAGGGCAGCGCGGTGCGAACGTGGCGCAGCACGAGGGTGAAGCCAGCCGAGCGCAGGAACTGGCTGGGCAACACGCCCTCCCCATCCGTCCAGCGGGCCCCGCTCTCGGCGGCATAAAAGCCGTCGCTCAACGAGGCATCGTCGATACCGATCTCGACGTTCATGCCGGGCGAACGGATCGTGATCCCGAGCAGGCATATTCCGAGACGGCGCTGGTCGGCCGATGTCAGACTAGCCAATGCAGGCACGATGCTTCTCGAGCGGATCACCACGACGCCTGTGCCGCTCGGTATCTCGAACGCGATCTCTTCCACAGAGACACTCGCCGCCTCGAACCGCTTGCCGTCGGCGAGAACGTGGATGTCGGGATCGTCGTCGGCCAAGGCGCGCAAGACGGGCACGTAGGTAGCGACATTGGAGAATAGGTTACGGTCGCCGGTGTCGTGGTAGCTGTCCACCGGTACGCCTTCCACAATCAGCGCGCCCGGTACGGCCAATTCGAGATGGATGTATCGGACCCGGTCGGCGGCGTTGTTCCCGGACGTCGGACCGAGGCGGAGTGTGGGTGAGACCAGCATGTCCCGCGCCGGGCGCCCCTCCGCCAACGCGCCCTGTCGCAGGCGAACGGGGACCAGGCGTGCACGCTCGGACGCGGGCAATAGCGCCGGCACGAAGTCACGTGTGCCGATCCACCATACCGTCCCGGTCCCGCCCGACGCCAAGGTGACGGCGTCGCCGGGCACGAAATCCTCGATATTCTGTGGGCCGTCTGGCGTAGCGATCAGCGTTCCGGCGCAGAAGCCCGGTGGGGGTTGCCCGTGATCCAATGGATCACTCGACGTAGCTCGCCACGAACCGCTCAAGCCGGTCCATCGCCTCGCCCAGAAGTTCCGGGCTCTTCGCGGTGCATAGACGCACATACTTCTCGGCGCCGGTCCCGAACGCCGTGCCCGGCGCCATACCGATCCGCGCCTCGGTCACCGCGCGTTTGCAGAAGGCCATGGTGTCCGACACGCCGGCCACCTCAAACATCTGGTAGAACGAGCCCGCCGCCGGCACGGCCCGCACGCGTTGCATCCGGCCGAGACGCGTGGCCGCCGTCTCCTGCCCGATACGGCAGCGTTCCACGAAGGATTTCACGAACTCCTCCCCGTGGTTCAGCGCCGCGATGCAGCCGTGCTGGAGGAATACGAGGCCGCCCGACGTGTTGAACTGGATCAACTTCTCAAACGCGTCCAGCGCGCCCTCGGGATAGACCATCCAGCCCATACGCCAGCCCGTCATCGCCCAGGCCTTCGAGAAGCTGTTGACGATGAACACGGGATCGCCGGGCTGCATGAGGTGATGGAACGACAGCGCAACCGGGCTGTCGTAGACCATGCGGTGATAGACTTCATCGGACAGGATAGCGACGTTGCGCCGGCGAGCGAAATCGAGCATCGCGGTCGCCTCGTCTCGCGTCATGATCCAGCCGGTCGGGTTGCCCGGCGAAGCCACGTAGATCGCGCGGGTGCGGTCGTCGCAGGCGTCGAACAGAGCATCAAGGTCGAGCTTCCAGCCGGTATCGGTCCCGGTGAGCGGGACCTCGCGGACCTCACCGCCCATGATCTGCATGGCTCGCATCACGTTCGGCCAGGACGGCGTGATCACCACGGCGTTATCACCCGGGCCGATCAACGCCTGGCACACCAGCATGATGGCGCTCATGCCCGACAGGGTAAGTGCCACGCGGGTCTCGGGCAGTTCGATGCCGTAGATGCGCCGGTGATAATCCACCAGGGCCTGTCGGAATGCCGGGATCCCACGGTTCTGGGCGTAGAAAGTATGCCCATCGGCAAGCGCGGCACTCGCGGCGTCACAGATGAATTTCGGGGTCGGCACATCCGGCTCGCCCGCCCACAAGCCAATCACATCGGGCTGGCCGAAGCCGATCCGGAAAACCTCGATGATGGGACTGTCTTCGAGGGTATCGATAGCGGGACGAATAAGCATGATCGAAAGTCTCCGGCTTGTTCCCTGCGATTACTTACACGAGCGTTGCAAGGATGGTAGCAATCGGCTTACAGGTCCATATGATCTCCGACAACCCGCCTTCGCTCAACGCTTTCCTCGAACGACAGGAGCGTGTCGGCCTGTTGCGGTTTCTCACCTGCGGCAGCGTGGATGATGGCAAGTCGACCCTGATCGGGCGGCTGCTTTATGACACCAAATTAATCTTCGACGATCAACTCGCGCGGCTGGAAAGCGATAGCGAGCGGCGTGGTGCAGGCGAAGGCATCGATTTTTCCTTGTTGCTCGACGGCCTGGAAGCGGAGCGGGAACAAGGCATTACCATCGATGTCGCGTGGCGCTTCTTCACCACGGAGCGGCGGCGCTTCATCGTGGCCGATACGCCGGGGCATGAGCAATACACACGCAACATGGCAACCGGCGCCTCGCAATGCGACCTCGCCGTGGTGCTGGTCGATGCACGGCATGGCGTGGTGGTACAGACGCTGCGACATTCGTTGATCGCCGCACTGATGGGCATCACCAACATCGTGCTCGCGGTGAACAAGATCGACCTCGTGGATTTTTCGCAAGAAAAATTCCACGAGATTGCAGCGGCATACAGGGTATCCACGACGCAGCATAATTTCCGCGACGTGACGGTGATCCCGCTATCCGCGCGTCACGGCGATAATGTTACGTCAAAAAGTACGCGTATGGCGTGGTATAACGGCCCGACTTTACTTGAGCACCTCGAGACCGTGGACGTGACGCCGCCGGAAGCGGGCGAGCATTTCCGAATGCAGGTGCAGCGGGTCGATCGGCTTGACGGCGTGCGTCTCTATGAAGGCACTGTCGCGAGTGGGTCGATCAAGCCCGGCGCGCGGATCGTCGTGTCGGGAAGTGGCGCCACCGGCACGCTGGCCCGGATCATCACCATGGACGGCGACCTGCCCGAGACGGGCGCAGGCGACGCGGTGACGCTGACTTTGTCTGAGCAACTGGATATCTCGCGCGGAGACGTGATCTCCGTGGCTGACGCACCAGCCGCCGTGGCGGACCAGTTTGCTGCCGATATTGTTTGGTTGGCCGAAGGACCGCTGCTGGCGGGACGAGCCTACCTGTTCAAGTTCGGCGCGCGCACCGTCGCGGGTTCCGTGAGCCGGTTACGGTATCGGCTGGACGTGAACTCGGGCGCGCATCTGGACGCCGAGACCTTGGCGATGAACGAGGTCGGCCTCGCCAACATCACTCTCGATGCCCCAGTGGCGTTCGAGACGTTCAGTGATAACCGCACCCTCGGCGGCTTTATCGTGATCGACAGGCTTAGCAACGCGACGCTTGGCGTAGGCATGATC
>JANXXW010000498.1 GCA_025350425.1 Rhodospirillales bacterium | reverse complement strand
CGTTCGAGGAAGTGAAGGACGAGTTGCATACCCGGGTGGCCGCAAGCAAGGCAGCCGACCTCATGGACGACCGCGCCAACAAGATCGAAGGCCTGCTGACGGGCGGGACCACTCTGGATGACCTGCCTGGGGACCTTGGTCTCGCGGCGGTGGCGGGCACACTGGATGCGCAGGGCAATACGGCCTCCGGGACGCCCGCGCCCATTCCGGGACCGCCAGAACTGCGGCCGGCCCTGCTACAGGCGGCGTTCCAGGCCAAGGTGGGCGACGCGCCGCATTTGGTGCAGGCGCCGAACGCCGCCGACGGCAGCCAGTCCTACTACGCGCTTTCGGTGGAGGCGATCACACCACCCACGACCAAGCCTTACGAGGAGGTCGCGGCGGCGGTGCAGACCGACTGGACGCAGGACGCGGTGCGCCACGAGCAGGACGAGGTGGCAGCGCATATGCTGGCCGCCGTGAAGGGAGGCCAAAGTCTGGCGGACGCTGCCGTGATCGCCGGGCTGCCGGTGCGCCGATTGCCGCCAGTGGGCCGGTCTTCGCCAGTGCCGGGCGTACCGGCGCCGCTGGTCCAGCCGCTGTTCGGTATGAAGCAGGGTGAGGCCACCATGATCGAGGATGGGGATGGCTTTATGGTGGCCGTGCTGGCGGAGGTTCAGACGGCGAACCCCGATGCCGATCCGGTCGGGTATGGGCAGATGCGCGAGACGCTGAACCGGGCCGTCGGCGACGACACGGAAAACGTCTTCGCTACCGCCGTGCGAGAACAGGCCAAGACCCGGATCAATCAAGCTGTCCTTGGCACCCTGACGCAGGCGGCGGAATAGTTCAAACCTGCCCCCTCTCACAGGGACGGGATGAAGAAAGAAGACGATGAGCACCAACCTGAAACCCGTGCTTGCCCGCGTCGCGATGGGAGAAACACTGTCCGAGGACGAGTCGGAGGCGGCCTTCGACACCATCATGGCGGGCGAAGCGACTCCGGCGCAGATCGCTGGGCTGCTGATGGCCATGCGGGTGCGTGGAGAAACGGTGGCCGAACTGGTGGGCGCGGTGCGGGCCATGCGCGCGCGGATGGTGGAAGTGGCAGCGCCTGATGGCGCCATCGACGTGTGCGGCACCGGCGGAGACAATGCCGGCACCCTGAACGTGTCCACCGCCGTCACGTTCGTGCTGGCCGGGCTGGGCGTCCCGGTCGCCAAGCACGGCAACCGCGCCTTGAGTTCGCGCACCGGAGGGTCGGATGTGCTGACTGCTCTGGGTGTGAACGTGGACGTGCCGCTGGATCGGCTTCCGGCGGTGCTGCGCGCGGCAAATTGCGCCTTTCTGTTCGCCCCGCGCCATCATGCCGCGTTGCGGCACGCGGCAGGGCCACGGGTGGAACTTGGTACGCGCACCATCTTCAACCTGTTGGGACCGCTCACCAATCCGGCCCGGGTCACGCGGCAGTTGACCGGCGTATTCGATCCAGCCTGGGCGCGCGCCATGACAGAGACGCTGGCGCGGCTCGGGACGACACGGTGCTGGCTGGTGCATGGCATGGGGCTCGACGAACTGACGGTGGCCGGTGAAAGCCATGTGGTGGAATGGCGCGACGGCGCCATCCGGGAGTTCACGGTCACACCCGAGGAAGCCGGACTGCGCCGGGCGCCGATCGCGGACATCCAGGGCGGCGACCCGGCGGTGAACGCGGCGGCGCTACTCGCCTTGCTTCAGGGCGCACATGGCGCATATCGGGAAACAGTGTTGCTCAACACGGCGGCAGCGTTGATCGTGGCAGGCCGGGTGGACGATCTGCGCGGTGGCGCGACGATGGCGGCACAAGGCCTAGATGGCGGCTCGGCGTTGGCCGCGCTGGAAACATTGCGTCGGGAGACCGCATGAACGCGCTGGACCGTATTTGCGCCGACACCTTGGCTGAGGTCGAACGCCGCAAGCGCGACCTGCCGATGTCCCACCTGCGCGATCTCGCCGCGCAGGCTCCAGCCCCACGCGGATTTCGACGAGCGCTGATGGAGATGTCGGCTTCGGGACGGTTCGCGCTTATCGCCGAGATCAAGAAGGCATCGCCCTCGGGTGGCATGATCCGGCCCGACTTCGATCCGGCCCGGCTGGCCGAGGCTTATCTGGACGGCGGGGCGGCCTGCCTCTCGGTCCTGACCGACGAGCCGTATTTCCATGGGCTTCCCGAACATCTGCACGCGGCCCGCACGGCCGTGGGACTGCCAGTGCTGCGGAAGGACTTCATGCTCGATCCATGGCAGATCCATGAGAGCCGCATGATGGGGGCGGACTGCATCCTGCTCATCATGGCGGCGTTGAGCGATGATCAGGCGATTGAACTGGAACAGGTCGCACGGGCGCTCGACATGGACGTTCTGGTGGAGGTGCATGACCGCGCCGAATTGGAACGCGCACTCGGGTTACAGACCAAGCTGATGGGAATTAACAGTCGCAACCTCAAGACGTTGAAGACCGATCTTGCGACGGTGTTCGAGTTGGCGCCGCTGGTGCCACCCGACCACATCATCGTGGCAGAAAGTGGGTTACGGGAAAACGCCGACCTGAAGCGGCTGGCAGAGATCGGCGTGACCTGCTTTTTGGTGGGAGAAAGCCTGATGCGGCAGACAGACGTCGCCGCCGCGACGCGGACCCTGCTGGCGGCATGATCGGACTCACCCATTTCGACGCGGCCGGCAACGCCGCCATGGTCGATGTCGGCGGCAAGGCGGTGACCGACCGGGCCGCTACGGCACGGGTCCGGGTGGCAATGCGGCCCGAGACGCTGCGGATGATCATGGAGGGCGGCGCCAAGAAGGGCGACGTGTTCGGGGTGGCGCGGCTGGCGGGAATTATGGCGGCCAAGCGGACCTCCGACCTCATTCCACTCTGCCATCCGCTGGCGATTACGGCGGTAACCGTAGACCTCACGGCGGAGGGCACGGACGGCGTCGAAATCACCGCGACGGTGCGGACCTCTGGGCGAACCGGTGTCGAAATGGAAGCATTGACGGCGGCCAGCGTCGCGGCGCTGACGGTCTACGACATGTGCAAGTCCGTCGACCGCGGGATGCGAATCGACGGGCTGCGCGTGGTCGAAAAGTCAGGCGGAAAGTCAGGCGATTTTTCGCAGAAATGATACTATTATGATTTCTGTTGAAGAGGCGCGCGCTCGCATCCTGGCGGGTTTGGTCCCGACCGCCGCCGAGATAGTAGCACTGGCGGACGCCTGGCAGCGCGTAACAGCCGCCCCCGTGGCGGCGAGGCTAACCCAGCCGCCGCGCGATGTTTCCGCAATGGACGGCTATGCATTACGGGCCAGTGATGGCGCGCTCGGCGCCAATCTCCGCGTCGTTGGAAGCGCGCCGGCAGGGCATCCCTGGGAGGGCCAGATCGGGCCGGGTGAGGCGCTGCGGCTGTTCACCGGCAGCATCGTGCCGGAGGGAGCCGACTCGATCCTGATCCAGGAGGACGCCACCCGGGACGGCGACTTCCTACGGGTGAACGAAGTGGTCCGCGCCGGCCGCCACATTCGCCGCGCCGGTCAGGATTTCTCCGAGGGCGACACACTAATCGAGACCGGCCGCCGCCTTACCGCCCGCGACATCGGGCTGATCGCGTCGGCCAACCACCCCTGGGTCACTGTCCATCGCCGCCCGCGCATCGCGATCCTGGCCTCCGGCGACGAGATCGCGCTACCGGGCGAGCCGATCCCGCCGGGCGGCATCGTCAGTTCCAACTCCCACGCTCTGGCCGCGCTGGTCAGGGCCTGTGGTGGCGAACCGATGGTGCTGCCGGTAGCGGCCGATGACCGGGCAGTGCTTGGAGCCGCCGTCGACGCCGCGAGGGGCTGCGATCTTCTGATCACCACAGGCGGGGCCAGCGTGGGTGAGCACGACTTGATCCAGGAAGCATTCGCCGCACGCGGCCTGAAACTCGATTTCTGGCAAATCGCGATGCGGCCAGGCAAGCCGTTGATGTTTGGACGCCTCGGCGAACTACCGATGGTCGGACTGCCTGGCAATCCAGTCTCCTCGATGGTGTGCGGCATCCTTTTTCTGATGCCCGCCATTCAAAGACTCAGCGGCCTGAACGGCGATGCGCCACCAACAATCGCCGCGACCTTGGCTTCGCCGCTGCCCGCCAACGATCATCGCGCCGACCATCTCCGGGCGACACTACGCGCGATACCAGGCGGCGTTGAAGCGGTGCCGTTCGACCGTCAGGATTCGGCAATGCTACGTTTACTGACGCGCGCGGACTGCCTGATTCTACGCGCGCCCCACGCCACCGCCGCCGAACCGGGCGATTTTGTCCAGATTATCCGTCTCGATCCATTGGGGTTGTGAAGGCGGTTGGCTTGTAACGTCGGCTTGACGCGCCAACGGGAACCAATATAGAACGCTCGATCAGTTGCCGGTTTGTTCCGAATTCGCGTTTCGGCCGGCTTTTTGGGAGAAACCCGTGCTGACTCGCAAGCAACACGAGTTGCTGACCTTCATTGATGGACATATCAAGGCTACCGGGTTCTCGCCCAGCTTTGAGGAGATGAAGGACGCACTCGACCTCAAATCGAAATCCGGCATTCACAGGCTGATCTCGGCCCTGGAGGAACGCGGCTTCCTGCAACGCAGGCACCACCGCGCGCGTGCCCTCGAAGTGACCCGACTGCCAAACGTGCCGATCCAGATCGCGACCAACGGCGACATCCGGGAGGAAGGCAGTTTTTCGCCCACTGTCATTCAAGGTGATTTCAGCCCTCGCCTCCCCGGGGTTCGCGCGGCGCCGGACGCGGCGGCGGTGCAGTTGCCCATGTATGGCCGGATCGCCGCCGGCCAGCCGATAGAGGCGTTGCGCGATGATGGTCAGCATATCGAGGTGCCGATCGCCTGGCTTGGCGCGGGTGAGCATTTCGCACTTGAGGTGGCCGGCGACTCCATGATCGACGCCGGCATTCTAAGCGGCGACACTGTGATCATCCGCAAAGGCGAGTCCGCCGAGACGGGCGAAATCGTGGTGGCTCTGATCGATGAGAATGAGGTGACGCTGAAGCGCCTACGCCGCCGAGGCAACTCCATCGCGCTGGAACCGGCCAACGCGCGCCATGAGACGCGGATTTTTCCGGTGGACCGGGTGAAGGTGCAGGGACGAATGGTGGCGCTTTTGCGAAAGTATTGAACAGAGTGGGCGTAGTCTTGGCCTGATTACCGCATAGCAGGTTCCATCAGCGCCTCCGCCCCGTCCGCGATACTCAGATTACGCGGAACATAAACCGCGAGATCGTCGCTCATTTCGGTTCAACCTGGAACTGGGCGGCCTTCGCTCTCTTCAGATTATTCCCACCATCAAGACATAGCCCAACGCTGTTACACAGGTATAGGTATCATACCAGAACCCGCCTGACCTGACTCGCGGAGGCTTGCCCGACGCTGTGCACATCTGATTCGATGGTGCGTCGCTCAGGATCGGCGGCGTGCCTCCACCCCTGCGGTCGATCAGGCCCGCAGGCCCATACGTGTTCAGCTTGGCCACCCAGTCTCGCCTGATTACGACGCTGTCAGCCTGCGTGCCGCGGCGCGTGGCAGTAAGGATGCCCACCAGACCCGCCGGCTTCTCACGCTCGCGGCGGCCTACGACGGAGCGACCCGTACCGAGGCTGCGGTGATCGGCGGTGTC
>JANXXW010000483.1 GCA_025350425.1 Rhodospirillales bacterium | reverse complement strand
TCGCGGCCTTCGGCGACATGCTCCATCGAGCCAAGACGCGGCGTTACGAAACTTCATTGGTTAAGGCCAAGGCGATCGACTAGCCGTAAAACGCGGCAAGCAAGGATTGCTCATGAAAATAGCCTTCGCTCTATTGGCGTCACTTGTTTGTAGCACGCCAACACTCGCGCAAGACGTCCCGCCGGCGACCACTCGGGAGACCACGAGCCCGGCCGCGCCTCGTGCTATGCCGGCTGAGTCCGTCACTCATCACACCGTCGATTTGCCCGGCCGCGATCTGCATTTCACTGCAACGGCGGGCGCGTTCCGGATCGGCCCGACGGATAAGCCTCTGGCCGACATCGCGTATACCTCATACGCATTGGACGGGAGGGAGGCCGGTAGTCGCCCGGTCACTTTCGTATTCAACGGTGGGCCTGGGGCATCCTCCGCGTGGTTGCATGTAGGGGCACTCGGCCCCTGGCGGGTCGCGATGGAGGGTGAGGCGGCGTTGCCATCGGCGTCGCATGTCGCTGGGCCGAACCCCGACACGTGGCTCGACTTCACAGACCTGGTTTTCATCGATCCCGCCGGGACCGGCCTCAGCCGCCTGTTGCAGGACAACGAGGAAGGTCGGCGTAAAATCTGGAGCGTCAACGGCGATATCGACAGCCTGACCGAAGTGGTGCGGCGTTGGCTGGAGCGGGCGCACCGCATGGCATCGCCGAAATACATCGTCGGTGAAAGTTATGGCGGCTTTCGCGGACCTCGCCTGGTGCGCGAACTCGAGATGCAGGAGGGGATCGGGATTGCCGGGCTCATTCTAGTCTCCCCGTTGCTCGATTACGGCGGACGCAGCAACGCTCTCGATCCGCTTACCTGGGCCACGCGGCTACCATCGATCACCGCCTCCGCGCGGGAGCAAAGCGGTCCGGTGACGCGCGAGTCGCTGGCCGATGTGGAACACTACGCGACCGGCGATTTCGTCACCGATTACCTGCGCGGAGAGCATGACCCAGCAGCGCTGGACCGCATCAGCGAGCGCGTGGCCGCTTTCACCCAACTCGATCCAGCCCTGGTGCATGCCCATGGCGGCCGCGTCGATTGGCGTATGGTGCTGCGCCGAGACCCCGCCCGCATCGGCGCCGTGTACGATCCGTCCGTGACGACAGCGGAACCGTTCCCACTATCGACCTACGGCAACTCCTTCGATCCGATCTCGGACGGTCTCCGCTCAGCCATGACGACTTCGATGCTGGAGTTATATGGCGGACGGCTGAACTGGCTGCCGGAAGGGCGCTATGAGATTCTTAACGCCGACGTCAACCGCCAATGGGATTACGGCCGAGACAACACGCGCCCCGAAAGCATGGGACCGCTGCGTGCGGTGCTTGCGGTCGATCCCAACCTGAAGCTGTTGGTGCTGCACGGCTTCAACGACCTCGCGACACCGTACCTCATGACCCAGTTGGAACTGAATCAGATCCCGCCCAACGTTGCTGGTGACCGTGTGAAGCTGGTCGTGCTGCAAGGCGGACACATGTTCTACATCCGGGACGGCTCGAGGCAGGCGTTCCGGGCGGAGGCAGTTCAGTTATACCCGCACTAACGAGAAATCACGCCACCAGCGCGGACCGCTCGTTGCTGGCGCGCGCCCAGGCCATGGCGGCGTCCTCGTCGAACAGTTCGGTGAGCTTTTTCATCATGGTGCCGCCCAATTCCTCGGCGTCGACGATTGTGACGGCGCGGCGGTAGTAGCGGGTGACGTCGTGGCCGATGCCAATCGCCACGAGTTCCACGAGGTCACGGCCCTCGATATCGCGGATCACTTCGCGGAGATGCTTTTCCAGGTAGTTGCCCGGATTCACGCTGAGCGTGCTGTCATCCACCGGGGCACCGTCGCTGATGACCATGAGGATGCGGCGGTGTTCGGAGCGAGCCAGGATACGGCGATACGCCCAGAGCAAGGCCTCCCCGTCGATATTCTCCTTCAACAGACCTTCGCGCAGCATGAGTCCGAGGTTCTTGCGGCTGCGGCGCCAGGGTGTGTCGGCCGATTTGTAGATGATGTGGCGAAGGTCGTTCAGCCGCCCCGGATTGCGCGGCTTACCCTCGGCGACCCAACGCTCGCGACCTTGGCCGCCTTTCCATGCGCGGGTGGTGAACCCGAGGATTTCTACCTTGACCGCGCAACGCTCAAGCGTGCGGGCGAGGATATCGCCGCACATGGCCGCCACCGTGATCGGGCGCCCGCGCATCGAGCCGGAATTGTCGATGAGAAGCGTGACGACGGTGTCACGGAATTCAGTGTCGCGTTCGCGCTTGTAGGATAGCGCCAGCATCGGGTTGACGATCACGCGGGCGAGACGACCGGCGTCGAGCATCCCTTCCTCCAGATCGAAATCCCACGCCCGGGTCTGCTGTGCCAGCAGGCGGCGCTGCAGGCGGTTGGCCAATTTGGCAACCACGCCCTGCAAATGCTGCAACTGCTGATCGAGCTGCGGGCGCAGCCGGGTCAGCTCCTCGGCATCGCAGAGATCCTCGGCGGAAATTTCCTGATCGAAGCTCCGGGTGAAGGCGCGATAGGTCGCCTCGTTGTCCTGCACCGGTTTCTCGCGGCGGGATTGCGGCCCGCCTGGACGGTCGTCGCCCTCGGCGGGGGCGGCGTCCTCATCGGAACTCTCTGCGCTCTCGTCCTCGGCGCCTTCACCCTCGGTCTGCTCGGGCTGGGCACCAAGCGCGCTGTCGGCCTCGGCCTGACTTTGCCCGTCGCCTTCCTGGGAATCATCCTGCTGGCCGGCCTGCTCGCCGCCATCCTCGCCTTCCTGGCTATCATCGGGTTCGGCCTCGACCTCGGCTTCCGCGAGATCCAGCGCTGCCAGCAACTTGCGCGCGGCACGAGTGAAGCCGGTCTGGTCGTCCTGCCTGTCCGCCATTTCGGCAAGAGCGTCATCGGCGGTCTGGCCCAGAGTGTCGCGCCACAGATCGAGCACACGACCGGCCGATGCCGGCGACGCCTCACCTGACATCCGCTCACGCACGAGCATCGACAGCGCCGTCGCCATCGGTAGCTGGTCCCGACGCGTCATACGGTCGAAGCCCTCGGCCTCGCATTCGTCGGACAGCCGCGCCCGCAAATTAGATGCGACACCAGCCATGTGGCGGGAGCCGAAGACTTCCACACGGGCTTGCTCCAGCGCGTCGTAAACATCCTTCGCTTCACGACGGCCGGGCATCCTTGCGGCATGCACGGCATCGTCGTGATGACGCAGCTTCAACGCCAGGCTATCGGCTGCGCCGCGCAGTTTGGCCATCTCGGCGGCAGGCAATGCGCGGGTCGGAAGCGGCAAGCGGGCGCGCTTCCCGGAAAGCCCGGACGGACCGGGCTGGAACGCGACCTGTACATCGGTAGTCTGTGCTACCGCGCGAAGAGCCCCGGCGGTGGCCCGCTTGAACTCCTCGGCGCGATTATCTTTGTTGCTGCCGCTCATCTCGGGATCATGCAGTCTTACGGATCAGGTTGCCGGTCGGCACTTCTTCATTGAAGCAGCGCTGATAGTACTCGGCTACCGTCGCGCGTTCCGCTTCGTCGCATTTATTGAGAAAGGTCATGCGGAATGCAAACGCGACATCGTTGAAGATGCGCGCATTCTCAGCCCAGGTGATGACCGTGCGGGGCGACATCACGGTGGATATGTCGCCGTTGATGAAACCGGCGCGGGTGAGGTCGGCCAGCGCCACCATCGCCTCCACGCGCTTCTTGGCAGTCTTGTCGTGACCATCGAAACCCATCTTAGCCATGACGATCTCGACCTCCTGCCCGTGCGCGAGGTAGTTGAGCGTGGCGACGATGTTCCAGCGGTCCATCTGGCCTTGGTTGATCTGCTGGGTGCCATGATAGAGGCCAGTGGTGTCACCGAGGCCCACCGTGTTGGCGGTGGCGAACAGCCGGAAGCTGGGATGCGGGCGGATGACGCGGTTCTGGTCCAGCAGCGTGAGCTTGCCGTCGACCTCGAGCACGCGCTGGATAACGAACATCACGTCTGGCCGGCCGGCGTCGTATTCGTCGAACACCAAGGCGCAGGGATGCTGCAGCGCCCAGGGCAGGATGCCTTCGCGGAACTCGGTAATCTGCTTGCCGTCCTTGAGGACGATCGCGTCCTTGCCGATCAGGTCGATGCGGCTGATGTGACTGTCGAGGTTCACGCGGATGCAGGGCCAGTTGAGCTGCGCCGCGATCTGCTCGATGTGGGTAGATTTGCCCGTGCCGTGGTAGCCCTGGATCATGACCCGGCGGTTGAAGGCGAAGCCGGCCAGGACAGCCATGGTGGTCTCGCGGTCGAAGCGATAGCTCGGGTCGATGTCGGGCACGTGCTCGGTGCGAATACTGAACGCGGGCACGTGCATGTCGCTGTCGATGCCGAATACCTCGCGCGGATCCACCGTCGTGTCGGGTACGCTGATGGCCGACGTCGGCGTGACTGTGCGGTCAGTTATCACGGCAACCTTGTTCATAGGCCAGCAATCCTGTGGTTTCCGGGCAGACTACTCCCGGGTTGTGGAGAAGGGTAGGTTAGCCGGTGCGGGCCATACGGGGTTCAGCTAGGCGTCCGCGCAAGGCGGCATAGGCAAGGTTTATGATCTTGAGCCGCTCCTCGGAGGCGAGGTCGCCACCATTGGCATCGGGATGGTGGCGTTTGGCGAGCGTCTTGTAGCGAGTCTTGAGTTCTTCCAACGTCAGCGGCCAACCCAGGCCAAGGGTTGCAAGCGGTTCGCGCATTTCGCTCGGAGGGACGTTGGCCTGTTGCCGGCGGGCCTCATCCGAGCGGGCGGCGCGGCCGGCGTTCAGGATGTGCATGGGGTCCCGGAGCATATCTTCGTCGATGCGGGCACCGAGACGTCCGAGCGGCCAGGTAGGGCGCTGCCAGCCAGTGTCGGAGCGTATCTGTTCCTCGATCTGGATCGGGCTCATGCCTTTTGAGAAGTCCCATCCGGCGTTGTACTCGCGGACATGATCGAGGCAGAACCACCAATACTCATTGAGTGTGGTGCGGGATTTGGGCGCGCGATATTCGCCGGCCACCGCACAGCCGGGCAGGTCGCATGGTCGGCCCGGCGCTGCGGGATCGGGCGCGAAGGCCCTGGATCGCGTGGGACGTCGGGTCATATGAATCGATATGTGCGGCCGGACGCCAGCTTTGCAAAGGGGGATTTGCGCGACCGGCCGATGCGCGGCATACCGACGGGATGAACGAGCGACAAAATCGGATCGAAACCGCGCTGCGCGCACGCTTCGCGCCACTGGTGCTGGAAGTTGTGGACGACAGCGCCAAGCACGCAGGCCACGCCGGCGCCACAGAGGGTGGCCAGACGCATTATTCCGCGCTCGTGGTGACCGATGCGTTCATCGGGTTGAGCCGCGTGGCCCGGTCCCGCGCCGTGCATGAGGCACTGGCGGTGGAGTTTGTGGGAGGACTGCACGCGCTTGCGCTAACGTTAAAAACGCCAGACGAGAATGTAACCGTAACGTTCCGATGATTTAACTGCTTTACTCTCGTTCCTATGAGCGAGAGGCTGAAATGACACCTAACCGTCTGATTAACCGTAACGTCACCAGCGCGCGAGGCCGTACAAGCATCAGGCTAGAGCCCGAGTTCTGGGACGCCTTGAGCGAGTATTGCGCAAGAAAGTGCATCACCCCTTATGCGCTGATACGAGACATCGACGAGGATGTCGGGCCGGGAAACCGTACGAGCAAGATCCGGCTTCGGCTGGTGCAATATTTCCGGGAGGCGGCCACGGAGGCGGGGCATGTGGCAGCCGGCCATGGCGAGCGGACCGAAGCCGAGAAGAATGTCAGCCCACCTTCGTGATGGCCCATTTCACCTGTTGGGCGCCGTCCGCGAAGCCGGTCAGCACCACCTGCTCGGCGCGACGCGGCTCCGGGCCGCCGAGGTAGACGCTCTCGTCCAGGCTCATCCGCGCGCCGTCCGCTCGCAGGCGCCAGCCGCCCCCAGACGGAAGCAGCAACAGAACGGCCTCGCCGTCCTGTTGCAGGCTGGCGTTGACGGCGGGATGGAGGTGAAAGCGGATCGTGTAAGGCTGTGGCGAGGCGGCCTCGATCAAATCCTCGCCGCGAATATCCTCACCGGTTTCCGACATATACAGCCGGCGGCGATGGACGGCACCGAACGGGCGGAGCCAGCCATCGTGGCTCGCGTCCAACCAATGCGCCCCGTTGGCTTCTAGCCGGTGCGACTCGACCTTGTCGGGGCGACGGCCGAGACCGTGATCGCACAGCTCTGACGAGTTCATGTCGGCGATCACCAGGGTAGAATGTGCCGCCGTGGCGCGCGTGGCATCGCGCCATTCGAGACCGGCGGCGGGCGCCGCACCACAATTCACGATCAACCGCTCGCGGCCGATCGACAACTCAAACGACAGCGTGCCCGCATGGGCGAAGCGGTCGAGCTTCGACGGCGGAGGCATCCCGCAATCGGCGATCAGGACGCTACGGCCGGCTTGCAGGCGCTGGAAGCCACCTTCGGTAAGCGTGGCTGGCAAGCGCCCGGCGCGCCCGCCCTGGGTCAGCACGAGCTCGAGAAGTGCCGGAATCTCCTCCTTGGTGCCGTTGAACAGCGTCAGGCCACCGTCACCGTGGCGCAGCGCGCGAAGCGCAGCGGTCATCCGCTCGATGGAGCTGGCGAGCGAGGCGGGGGGAGGAACCTGGGCTGCTTGCAGCAGCACGCGGATTTCAGTGAGGTCCTGCAGGGCGGATAGCAGCCGCGCCGGGCTGCGCTCGCAGTGCGAGCCGTCGGGTAGGATCTGGCGCGCGATCTCCTGCGGGAGCACGCGTATGGCGCGGGCAAGGAACGTCGCATGGTCTGGCAATGCCACGGAGGCGGCGATCAGGCCTTTGATGGCGGTGAACGCACGGGCATCGAGTTCCTCAGTCGGCAGCGCCGCCGCGAGGCTTCGGGCGTCGCTGACCAGGCGGGCCATAAGTTTCTGACGGAAGCCGTCATCGGCGGAGGCGGCGAAGAAGTCGTAATGGCCCAGCCAGGCGGCGATACGGGCGCCAGCCACATCCGGGCGTCCCGCGACCGGGTCTGAGGAAGCGCCCGCGATCCAGTCCGTGACCAGCGCGCGCGCGCGGACCCGGGCAGCGTCCGTGCCGAGGGCGCGAAGGTCGCGCAGCCAAGTGAAACCGTGGGCGACGACGCGCAACAGCTCGCTTTCGCCGGGATCGATGAACGCGCCGAATTTCAGCCGCGCTGTGACGCCCCCTGTCTCCATCTCGCCCTTGAGCAGTGCCGCCCCTCGCACGGGATCGCCAGGCCACAAATCGCGCACGGGGAGGGCGGGTGCGTCGGGCGTGCGCGCCATCCGAAAGCTTGGCAGCCGCGCCATCTGCTGCCGGGCGATTCGCAGCCAGCGAGACGGCCCGGGAATCACGGGCGGCCTCGCAGCCCGGCTATCGCGGCGGCGTAATCGGTGGCGCCGAACACCGAGGTGCCTGCGACCAAGCTATCGGCCCCGGCCTCGCGACAGGCGCGGGCGGTTTCCGCGCCGATACCGCCATCGACCTCAAGCGTGATCAGGCGGCCGGAGGCGTCGATCGCCCGACGGAGGGCGGCGATGCGCGGCAACTGGCTGGGGAGGAACGACTGCCCGCCGAAGCCGGGGTTGACCGTCATCACCAGCACGAGATCGACCATGTCGAGCACTGCGACCGCGTGGTCGATGGGGGTCGCGGGGTTGAGCGCCACGCCGGCCTTGCAGCCGAGGGAACGAACGAGTTGCAGAGTGCGGTGCAAATGCGGGCCAGCCTCGGCATGGACGATGATGTGGTTGGCGCCCGCCTCGGCGAACGCCTGCAAGAACGGATCGACCGGCGCGATCATGAGGTGAAGGTCAAACGGCATCTTGGTATACGGCCGAAGCGCTTTGACCACGAGCGGCCCGAAGCTGATGTTCGGCACGAAATGACCGTCCATGACGTCGAGGTGCAACCAGTCCGAGCCGGCTGCCTCGACGGCGGCGACTTCCTCGCGCAAGCGAGAGAAGTCGGCGGCGAGCAGGCTAGCCGCTATAATGGGAGATGAAGCTGACATTCCGCCTTTCTAAAGGGGCGACTCCACTACACACAAGGCGGAGACTTGCTGGAACGCTATGTCAGTCGCGGATCAGGCGGGCTGCAAAAAATCCGTCCATGCCGCCCCGTTCGGGCCACAGGGCGGGCGTGGTGCGAAGGCAGCCATCCGCGGTCACGGCCTCAGACAGGAACGGCAGCGTGATCGGATCGAGACGGAGCGGCAGGCGGCCCAGGGCAGCCGCAACGCGGGCCGGGCCTTCCTCGGGTTGCAGCGAGCACACCGCATAGACCAGGCGTCCTCCGGGGCGGAGCATGGCGCAGGCCGCGTCGAGCAGCCGGTCCTGCTGGGCCACGAGGTTCACGACGTCGCGGGGACGCTTGAGGTAAGCCACATCGGGATGGCGGCGGATTGTGCCGGTGGCGCTGCACGGCGCGTCCAGCAACACGGCGTCCAATGGGGCAGCCGGACGCCACAGGCAGGCGTCGGCGGCGATGGTCTCCACGGGATAGCGCAGGCGGGCAAGATTTTCGGTGAGGCGGACGATGCGGGCGGGGTCGCGCTCGATGGCGATGATATGGGCGCCGGTGGCCGCGAGTTGTGCGGTCTTGCCGCCGGGTGCCGCGCAGAGGTCTGCCACACGCTCGCCGGGAGTGGTCGCGAGCAGCGTTGCAGGCAGTGACGCAGCGGCGTCCTGCACCCAGAACGCGCCATCGGCAAATCCTGGAAGGTCTGCCACGCGGATGCCGGACGGACAGCGCCAGGTCCCGCTCGGCAGTCTCTCGCCAGTCGGCGGAGGCTCCGCGCCGTTGCGCATCGTGAGGTCGAGCGGCGCTTCGTGCTGATGCGCCAGCGCGATGTCGCGGGCGTCGCGGCCCCAGGCGGTCCAAAGCCACGCAGGCGTGTCGAGGCGCGGCCCGTCGAGTCCCTCCAGCGCCGCGGACCCGGCCTCGGCCACACGGCGCAGCACGGCGTTCACCAGGCCTGCGAACGGGGCCAGCCCACGGGCGCGTGCCAGGGCCACGGCGGTAGCGACGGCGGCGTGGGCGGGCGTGTCGAGCAACAGCAACCCGGCGGTGCCGATCCGCAGGATGTGGCGCACGGGGTCGGGCGGGGCCTTCTTCAGGAACGGCTCCAGCACCGCGTCCAGCGTGCCCAGCCGTCGCAGCACGGCCGCTGCCAGCCGATGTCCCGCCGCGCGGTCGCGTGGTTCCATGCCGCTCAGGCCGTCCAACGCCTCATCCAAGGGGCGGCGATGGTCGAGCACGGCATCGAGGAGCGTGAAGGCGGCGTCGCGGGTGGCATCCAACATCCCGGCTTCATGACGCGTCCGGGGCCGGCGTGCTAGAGCCGTCGGCGTGAACCGCCTCATCGCCCTACTCGATACCCGGTACCCGAAACTGTTGCTCGTGGCATTCTGCCTCGCGTTATGGCTCCCCGGCATCCTGTCCGTGCCGCCATCCGACCGTGACGAGTCGCGGTTCGCCCAGGCCACCAAGCAGATGATCGAGACCGGCGATTACGTGACCATCCGCAACGGCGCCGAGGCGCGCAACCGCAAGCCGATCGGCATCTACTGGCTTCAGTTGCCCGGAGTCGTTGCCGCACGCGCGCTGGGGATCGCTACCGCCAATCCGATCTGGCCATACCGGATTCCCTCACTGCTCGGCGCGCTCCTGGCGGTGTTGGCGACCCACGCGATCGGGACCCGCATCGCCGGACGCCGCGCCGGGCTGCTGGCCGCCGCAATGCTGGGCGGCAGCGTGCTGCTGACGGTGGAGGCCGACATCGCCAAGACCGACGCAATGCTCGCTGGCCTCACGGTACTTGCCATGGCAATACTGGCGCGGGCCTATCTGGAGCACCGGCTCACCATCTGGCGGGTGGCGGTGTTTTGGTTGGCGATGGGGCTCGGTATCCTGGTCAAGGGGCCCGTATTGCCGATGGTGGCTGGATTGACGGTGCTGGC
>JANXXW010000419.1 GCA_025350425.1 Rhodospirillales bacterium | reverse complement strand
TGTATATCTCCAAGGGCAAGTTCGCTAAAACAAACGCAGAGCAGGTGACCAAAATAAAGGGTATCCTGAAGGATCTGAGCCTGGAGATCGCGACGCCCGCCGAAGCACGCGCGATGCTGCACCTCAAAGGTGGGGACCGCGTCGGGTTCTAAATCTCGAAGCTATCGCAGCTGGATAAACCTCTGACTGGCATCCGATTTGACTCAAATCAATGTGCTTTCGCTGATCTGAGCGCACCAAAGGCGGGTGCTTAGAACTCCAGGGGAACGCGGAATGACGGGCGGGCCGATCTCTCTAGCCGCAGCGGCGATGATCGCGGGACGTCATTGCGGCTGGTTCCCGCTACTGGCCTTATTGCTCTGTTCGTCCGTCGCGCGAGCGCAGACGGATCGGCAGCCGCCGGATACCATGGAAGCCCGGGTTCTTGCCTGCGTGGCGTGCCATGGGCCTGCGGGCCGGGGCATCGACAATGACTATTTTCCCCGCCTCGCAGGCAAGCCGGCCGGATACCTGACCAACCAGCTCATCGCGTTTCGCGATGGTCGGCGCCGATATACGCCGATGAACTACCTGCTGGAATTCCAGCAGGACTCTTACCTGCGACAGATGGCGGAATACTTCGCCGCGCAACGACCGCCTCCCCCGCCCGAAATCGTGCCGGTCGTAAGCCAGGAGATCCTGGACCGTGGGCGGTCCCTGGCCATGACGGGAGACGCCGAGCATGGCGTTCCGGCCTGTGCCGCGTGTCATGGGCCGGCCTTCACCGGCATGGAGCCTGCAATTCCAGGCTTGCTGGGATTGCGCGCCAGTTATCTCAGCGCCCAGCTTGGCGCATGGCGCTACGGGACCCGCACGGCCACCGCGCCCGACTGCATGCAGAACGTGGCGGGACACCTGACCGAACTGGACGTGACGGCGGTCACGGCCTGGCTCGCCGCGCTGCCGATCCCGCCAGACTCATCCCCCACGGCGCGCGGCGCCTGGCCACTACCCTTCGCCTGCGGGAGCCAGCCGAAGTGAGCGCGCAAGCCCAACAACCGGATCAGCTGTTACGTCGCATGGCGCTGGGCGTGGCTTTGGCCGCCCTGGCCTTCGCCGCCTTGGCCTTTGCCAGCGCAGTGGCACAGCCCCACCCACCCGCGCCCGACTCCGCCATCGTCAAGCAGGGCGAGTATCTCGCCCGCGCCGGCGACTGCATCGCCTGCCACACCACGCCGGGCGCCGCGCTGTTTGCCGGTGGGCGTGCGATGCCGACGCCGTTCGGCACGCTCTACTCGTCGAACATCACGCCCGATGCAGACACCGGCATCGGCAAATGGACAACCGACAACTTCTATTCGTCCATGCACACTGGACGCGCCCCGGATGGCGGGCTGCTGTATCCCGCCATGCCGTTCAGTTCCTACACCAAGGTGACGCGCGCGGACTCGGACGCGATCTTTGCCTATCTCCGCGCCGTCCCTCCCGTGCGGCAGCCCAACCGCCCGCACGATCTCAGGTTCCCCTACAACAACCGCTCCCTGATTCTCGGCTGGCGCACGCTGTTCTTTACCGAAGGCGAGTACAAGCCGGACGCCGCCAAATCCAGCGAATGGAACCGCGGCGCCTATCTCGTACAGGGCCTGGGCCACTGCTCGATGTGCCACACGCCCATCAACGCGCTCGGCGGCAGCTCGCAGTCCCAGGCGTTCCAGGGCGGCCTGATTCCAATGCAGAACTGGTACGCGCCGTCGCTGACTTCGAACAAAGAGGCCGGGCTCGGCGACTGGAGCATCGCCGACATCTCGGACCTGCTGCGGAGCGGTGTGTCGCATCGCGGCGCCGTTTATGGTCCGATGGCCGAAGTCACCTTCGACAGCCTGCAATACATGAGCGACGACGATACCCGCGCCATGGCGATCTACCTGAAGGGCCTGGCATTGGGCAGCATCCCAGATCCTGTCTCCTCACCCATGCCGACCACCGAAAGCAGCCTACTCACGCGGCTCGGCGAGTCGGTGTACAAAGGGCAGTGCGCCAACTGCCACAGCGGCGACGGGCGCGGGATGCCGCCGCAATTCCCGTCATTGGCCGGAAATCAGTCGATCCAGATGGGCTCGGCGGTCAACCCGATTCGAATGGTGCTGAACGGCGGCTATCCACCGGGCACGGCAGGCAACCCGATACCCTACGGAATGCCGCCGTTCGCGCAATTGCTATCCGATGACGAGGTCGCGGCGGTCGTGACCTACATCCGCACCTCCTGGGGCAACCGGGGGGCTGCCGTCTCCGCCGCCCAGGCGAACGCATTGCGCTCAGCACCGCTCGAGTGAGGGAATCATGTTAAATTCAGAACCCGATTCGATCGTCGGGACACCATCGCGGGATGCCGCGGTGAATGACATCGTCCGTTCCGGCTCGCGCGGCGCCATTGTCCTCGCGGGGCTCGCCACGGCTGTCGTCGTCGTCTTGTGGTTCGCGTTCTACCTGCTGGTGTTCGTGCCTCGGGCGGTCGGGCCATGACCGAACCGGATCACCCACCGGACGAGGGCGCCGCGCGCGCCGCAAGTGCCGAACGCCGCTGGGCCATCGCCTCGGTCGCCCTGGTGGCGTTGCTGCTGTTCATGGCGGGGTACGCCGGTATCCATCAGGCCACCATGCCGCAGGCCCACGTGGAAACCGCCGATCCCCGCCGGCTGCATCTCGCCGGCGAGTTCGTGGAGGGCAATCTCGGTAGCGCCCTCGAAGCCGACGGCTCAGTCACGGTGCGCGCGATCGGCCAGCAATACTCCTTCACTCCACAATGCATCGTGATACCCACGGGGACACCCGTGACGTTCCGCGCCACCAGCGCCGATGTGGTGCATGGCTTCCTGATCGACGGCACCACCGTCAACACCATGCTCATCCCCGGTTACATCTCGACCGTGCCCACGCGATTCGAGACACCGGGCGAGCGTCACATGCCCTGCCACGAATTCTGCGGTACCGGGCACGAAGGCATGTGGGGCCGCCTCAAGGTGATCGACAAGGCGGACTTCCTTCTGATGGCCACCAAGCAAAGAAGGCTCAGCTGTGTTGAATAGCAGGCGGCTGATACTCGCTCATTTCTGGCTCGCCTTCGCCGGCTTCGCGGTCGCGATGCTGCTGGGCGAATGGCAGATGTTCGTCCGCAGCCCTCTCTCCGGTTGGATCAGCAACCCGGAATGGTATTACCGCTCGGTCACCGCGCACGGCACCACGATGGCGTATGTCCTGCCGACGCTGGTTTCCATGGGTTTTGGCTACTTCATCACCGAAGCGGCGTTGAAGCGTCCGCTTGTGGGGCAGCGCTGGGCATGGTTGGGTTTCGCGCTGGTCCTGGTCGGCACCGTAACCGCCGTGGTTCCGGTGTCGATGGGCCTCGCCTCGGTGCTCTACACCTTCTATCCGCCGATGATCGGGAACGCATTCTACTACATCGGCATCGTGCTCGTCGTAGTCGGTTCGTGGATCTGGGTCGCCTTGATGTCGGTCAACCTGTATCTATGGAAACGTGACAATCCCGGCGTGCCGGTGCCGCTCGCGATGTTCGCCAACGTCGCCGGCTCGTATTTATGGGCTTGGACGGCGGTCGGCGCGGCGATCGAATTGCTGTTCCAG
>JANXXW010000383.1 GCA_025350425.1 Rhodospirillales bacterium | reverse complement strand
CGAGCAATCCCTGGATGCGCAGCCGCTTCGCCACCACGGACATGAGGTTCGGGCCGGGCGGGAACTCCTTCGCATTGTACTGCGACACCATGCCGCACATGATCATGCGCGCGAAGTTGTTCAGCATTGGGAACGCCACCTCCTGTACATGGCCGCCGACATTCTCGAAATAGACGTCGATCCCCGCCGGGCACGCATCCTCCAGCACGCGCTTCAGATCGGATGCCCGGTGGTCCACGCAGTCGTCGAACCCGAGAGATTCCTGCACCCAAAGGCACTTTTCGGCCCCGCCCGCGATCCCTACCACCCGGGCGCCGGCCCGCTTGGCGATCTGCCCCGCCACCGACCCCACGGCACCCGAGGCAGCGGTGATCACCACCGTCTCCCCGGCCTTGACCTGCCCGATATCCGTCATGCCCGAATACGCCGTCACGCCGGGCATCCCGAGCACACCGAGATAGGTGGACAGCGGCGCCGCGATGGCATCCAGCTTGGTCAGTTGCTTGGCCGAGCAAACCGTATGTGTCTGCCATCCCCGCGCGCCCACCACCCGGTCGCCCGGAACGAATGCCGGGTCGCCCGAGGCCATCACCTCGCCCGCCGTCTCGCCTTCCATCACCGCGCCCAACTTCACCGGCTCGGCATAGGATTTCCGGTCCGACACGCGCCCGCGCATGTACGGGTCGATCGACAGCCATATATTGCGCGTCAGCACCATGCCCGGTCCCGCATCGGGGATCGGGTCCGAGATGATCTCGAAATCGTCCTCTCGTGGCACTCCGTTGGGCCGTCGGCGCAATACGACCGACCGACGCATTTCCTCGCTCATGCAGCCTCCGCCTTCAACACAACGCGCCCCGTGATCTTGCCCGCCCGCAGCCGCATCAGCGCGTCGTTCGCTTGCGATTGCGGCACAGTGCTGACCGGCAGCGCTTCCAGGCCGCCACCCTGCGCCAGCTTCACCAGTTCCCGCAATTCCTTCACGTTGCCGACGTAGCTGCCCTGGACCGTAAGCGCGCGTATCGGCATCAGCGGCAACGCCAAGGTGAGTTCCCCGCCGAACAGCCCGACCTGGACCAGCTTGCCACCCTTGCGCAGCGCGTCGAACGCAAACCGGGCGGACGCCGTGCCGTTTACCAGGTCGATGATCGCACTCGCCGCGCCGCCGCACGCGTCCATGATGCGCTTGGTGACGCCCTCGCCGCTGCCGTCGACCGTGATCGTGGCGCCGGCCTTTTCGGCGGCGGCGCGCTTTTCGGCGCTGATGTCCACCACCACGATGTTTTTGTGCCCGAGCGCCTTCAGCACCGCAATCGCGTTCAACCCCAACCCGCCCGCGCCCACCAGCACGATCGGCTCGTCCGCTGGCATCGGCATCACCTTCTTGATTGCGGAGAACACCGTGATGCCCGAACACGCATAGGTCGCCGCCACCGCCAGATCGAGCGTGCCGGGATCGACGAGGTGGCGTGGATGCTGCGCGATGACGTGGGTGCCGTAGCCGCCATTCGCGTAAACACCCAGGCTGCGCGATGCGACCACGCACATGTTATCCTCGTCGGCCAGGCACGCCCGGCATGTGCCGCATCCCACCCACGGGAACACGATCCGGATGTCGCCCACCGCAACGCCCGTTGCTTCCGGTCCCAGCTTCACCACCCTGCCGACGATCTCGTGGCCCAGCGCCAACGGCAACTTAACCCCGCGATCCCCAAGGTTCATGAACTTGCCGCCACCGAGGTCGTAACGTCCTTCCCAGATGTGCAGGTCCGAATGGCAAACGCCGCAATACGTCGTTTCCAGCAGCACCTGGGTGCCCGTCGGCTCGGGCGTCGGCATCTCGATTTCCTGAAGTGGCGCTCCATTCTCGACCACAGCCCATGCACGCATCTTATGTTCCTTTGTTCGGTTGAGCGTCGTCAGGCGTCAAACCCGGTTCAGGCCTTCACCAGCGGGCAGGCGCCAACCGGCGGGGCAGACTCGTTCGGGGTCAGCGAGGACAGGACGTTGAAGATGTCCCACTCGCTCTTGCTCTCGGATGGCTTCTTCACCTGCAGCACATACGGCGTGACCATGGCGCGACCGTCGGCACGGATGATGGTCTTGCCGAAGCAGTCGTCATCGGCCGGCATCGCCTTCATGCGCGCGACCACGGCGGCGCCGTCGGATTTCTGCGCGATGCCGATGTCGGCAATCGATTTCAGGAAGTGCATCGTGCCGGCGTAGCAACCGGCGTGGACGGCATTCGGCATGTTCTTGGGCGTTTTCGGCAATACTCGCTTCGCGAATGCGCGCGTGCGATCATTGAGGTCCCAGTAATAGCTTTCGGTCAGGATAAGGCCTTGCGCGATCTCGAGGCCGATCCCGTGCGCTACGGTGATGGAGCCCAGCAGCGCCGCGAGCTTGGTGCCGTTCGCAGTCAGTCCGAACTCATGCGCCTGCTTGACACAGTTCACCGTGTCGTCGCCCGCGTTGGCGAAGCCGATCACGTTCGCCCCGCTCGCCTGCGCCTGGAGCAGGAACGACGAGAAATCGGTGGTGGACGGGAACGGATAGGGCGCCGCCCCGGCAACCGTGCCGCCCAGCTTTGTCACCACCGCAGTGGTGTCGCGCTGGAGCTGCTGGCCGAACACGTAGTCGGCGGTCAGGAAGAACCATTTGTTGCCGCCGGCCTTGGTCAGTGCGCCCCCCACGGTCGTGGCCAACATCGTCGTATCGTAGGACCAGTGGACGATGTTCGGCGTGCAATCCTTGCCGGTAAGGTCGGCTGTGGCGCCGCCGCAGTTGATATAGACCTTGTTCTTTTCCTTAGCGATCGAGTTGACCGCGAGTGCTACCGAGGAGGTCGGCACGTCGAGGATCATATCGACGCCGTCCCGGTCGAACCACTGGCGCGCAATGCCGGCGCCCACGTCGGGCTTGTTCTGGTGGTCCCCGCTCAGCACTTCGATGGCGAAACCCTGGGAGCCGAAATCCTCGACCGCCTGGCGCGCGCATACAGCCGAGGTCGGGCCGGTGGCGTCACGGTAGTTGCCGGACATGTCGTTCAGCACGCCGATACGGAGCACCTGTCCCTGCGCTCGCGCACGCAGCGGCAATGCGGCGGCCGCCGCCGCGACAGCGATGGCGGCACGGCGAGTGAGATGGGTCATTTGGGTTCCCTCCAGGAAGCTTTACGGCATTATGTGGCATAGCCGGACGCAGGCGTCTCTGGTCAGGCCGTCAAAAATGTTGTGCCGGGCGCGGTAGATCGAGCAGCATAGCCGAATGAAGCGCTTCGTTCTCCTCCTCGTCCTGCTGGCCCACCCCGCCTTCGCCACCGGCACGCTGCGCTACGGGCTGGAGTTCGACCCCGACGTGCTCGATCCCGCCCGCAGCGGCAGCTACACTGACAGGATCGTGTCCAGTTGGATGTGCGACCAACTGCTGGACGTGGACCGAGATCTCAACTTCGTGCCCCAGCTCGCGACCGCCTGGGAGTGGGCCGCCGATGGCCGCGCACTGACGTTGCACTTGCGCCCGAACGTCACCTTCCAGGATGGCGCGGCGTTCGATGCGAGCGGCGTGCAGGCCAACATCGCGCGTTACCAGAACGCGCCCGAAAGCCTGCGCAAGACGGAGTTGAGGCCGGTAACCGGCGTCGAGATCCTGGATCCGCTCACCGTCCGCATCACCCTCTCCGCCCCCTACGCACCGCTGCTGTCGCTGCTGGCCAACCGGCCGGGCATCATGCTGTCGCCCTCGACACTGAGTGCCGGCAGCGATGCCATCATCGCCCATCCCGTCTGCACCGGCCCTTACAGCTTTGTCGAGCGCGTCGCGCAGTCCCGCATCGTGCTGAAGAAGTATCCCGGCCACTGGAACGCCGCCGCCATGGGACCGGACCGGGTCGAGTTCTCGACCATCGTGGACAACACCGTGCGGCGGGTGAACCTCGCGGCCGGCGCGCTTGATATCGCCAACCGTATCGCGCCGACCGACTCCGAGCAGGTGGCGGGCAACCCACGCCTGCGCCTCGTCACCTCGCCCTCGATCGGGTTTCAGTTGATCTCGTTCAACCTCGATCACGGGCCGGCGGCGCAAACCCCCATCGGCCGCGATCCCCGGGTGCGGGAGGCGTTCGAGAAATCGATCGACCGGGCAGCGCTGAATCAGGTGGTGCTCGACGGACGGTTCGTGCCCAGCAACCAAACCGAGGCCCCCGGCAGCCGCTACTGGTCGCCCGACGATCCCGTGCCGCCACGCGACGTGGCCGGTGCCCGCGCGCTGCTGAAGCAGGCCGGAATCGAGCGCGTGGCCTTCACCATGCTCGTCGGCAACGATCCGGTGAACATCCAGATCGGCGAGGTGATCC
Source organism: Rhodospirillales bacterium (assembly GCA_025350425.1). Lineage (GTDB taxonomy): Bacteria > Pseudomonadota > Alphaproteobacteria > Acetobacterales > Acetobacteraceae > JANXTF01. The sequence goes on along the minus strand of JANXXW010000383.1, from coordinate 1,509 downwards.
AGTCTATGGCGGCCGAGGCCGGGTTCGACATCAAGGTGCAGGCCATCGAGTCGCTCACCGGTCTGGCCGCCGAGCGGGCCGGCGACTACCAGGCGGCGATGGTGATCTGGAGCGGGCGGCCGGACCCGGACGGCAATTCCAGCATATGGATGTCCTGTGCCGGCTTCCTCAACTGGGGCCGGTATTGCAACCCGAAGCTGGACCAGCTTTTTGCCGAGGGCGGCGCCACCATCGATCCGCTGAAGCGCGTGCCGATCTACCGTGCCATCACCGCCATCGCCCAACGCGACCGCTCCCACATGGTGCTGTTCCACTTTACGTGGCTGTGGGGCGTGTCCCGCGCCGTGGATGGACTGGTGCCGATGCCGGACGGGATCTTGCGGCCGGCGGGCGTGCGGCTGCGCTGATCCAATTGTCCCGTTCTAAATCGCCGCCTTCGCCGCAGCCGTCGCCGCATCGCCAGTGTTCGGTGTGCCGACCGGCTCAATCAGCAGCAAGTGTGTCTCCTCCTCGGCCACGGGGCAGTGCTCGATTCCTTTCGGCACCACGTAGAGGTCACCGGGATTAAGGGTTACGTTGCCGTCACGGAGTTGGATCGTCAGCCGTCCCTTCAGCACTAGGAACAAGTCGTCGGTATCGGCGTGTGAGTGCCAGACGAACTCGCCCTTGACCTTCACCACCATCACATCGTGGCCGTTGAAGGCGGCAACGATCTTTGGCGACCAATGATCCGCGAAGGCCGCGAGTTTATGTTCGAGGTTTACGACGGGCATAGGCACACTCCGTCGTTGCCCGCGCGCATTGGCCTATTTTGGCTGGCTTAGCTGGCCTTTACCGCCTTCACGTCGTTCGCGGGCGTCGGGTTCACCACGCTGCTGATGGTCTCGCGCAGTACCGTGATCCGCACGTTCGGGGCGATCTCGACCTCGATCTCGCTGTTCTTGTCATTGGTCCGCTGCACTGTGCCCAGGATGCCGCCGCCAGTGACCACGCGGTCACCACGCTTCAACGCCTTCAGCATCGCTTGCATCTGCTTCTGCTTTTGCTGCTGTGGACGGAACAGCAGGAAGTAGAAAACACCCATGATGAGCACGATGGGCAGGAACTGGCCGGCGTTGGCCATCAGGCCCGAGATATCCTGGGCGTAGGCCGGAGAAATAAGCATAACTGGTCCTGGGTTGCGGTTAACTGGGCCGGACCATAGTTTCCGCCTCCCGAACGTCAAGCCGAGCGCCCATGGACATGAACCTGCTGCCTACGCTGTCGCGCATCGCCGAGGCGCTGGAACGACTTGCCCCGCCCCCGCCGCCGCCAATCGACCTCGAATCGGCAGCAGCGTTCGTGTGGCATCCCGAAAGCGGGCGGCTGCTGCCCGTGGCCCGTGTCTCGCGCGTGGACATCGGCCTGCTGCGCGGCATAGACCGGCAGAAAATGCTGCTGCTCGACAACACAAGGCGTTTCGCGCGCGGCTTTACCGCCAACAACGCGATGCTCTGGGGCGCGCGCGGC
>JANXXW010000380.1 GCA_025350425.1 Rhodospirillales bacterium | reverse complement strand
CGGTCGACCCCAGCGCCGCTGTTGTCACCGGCCATCCGGCCTCCGCCAGCAGGTGCGCGGCCACCCGGCCGTCGCCGCCGTTGTTGCCGGGACCGCAGAGCGCGAGGGTGCGGCAAGGCGTGAAGCGGGCGCGGATGGCGCGGGCGACGGCGCGGCCGGCATTCTCCATCAGAACTGCGGAGGGCCATCCCAGCCTCGTCGCCGAAGCATCGGCCATTCCCATCTCGATGGGGCTCAGAAGATCGTCATGCATCGGTAAACCCTCGCACCTGCTACACTAACGCGGCAACAACCGAGTCCGGCTTCATGTCATCCGTGATAACCGTGGCCCAGCAGAAGGGCGGTGCGGGCAAAACCACACTTGCGGCCAACCTCGCCGTCGCTTTCGCTATTACAGGGCGACGCGTGGCCATGCTTGATATCGATCCGCAGCACAGCCTTGCCCGCTGGCATGCGCTGCGCGCCAAGCAGAAGGATGCCATCGCCATCACGCTGTCCGACGCCGCCGGCTGGCGCTTGGCCGCCGAGGTCGAGAAGCTATCCCGCGCACATGACGTGGTGCTGATCGACAGTCCCCCGCAGATCGACACCGACGCCAAGCTCGCCATCCGGGCGGCAACCCTCGTGCTCGTTCCTATGCAGCCGAGCCCGCCCGACCTGTGGGCAGCCGAAGGCACGCTCAAACTGGCTGCCGCTGAGAAGCGGCCCGTCCGCCTGTTGCTCAATCGTGCCCCTTCCTCCGGGAAGCTCCGAGCCGGGATCGAGCACGACGTGAAGGCGGCCGGCCACCCTCTTATGATCGCGGTGTTGGGCAACCGTATTGGCTTCGCGACCGCGTTCGCGCAAGGCCTGGGCGTATTGGAGACGGCGCCCAAAGCGGTTGCGGGGCAGGAGATGCGAGCCGTTTACAACGAATTGCTGCAATATCTTACATAAACCTACTGGTTTTCCTGCAAATTCTTCACATTCCGGGCGCGGTCGTGTGAGTGGGCGGCATGGCGTTCTCTATGGCATCATCATCGTCGCGGCTTGGGAGGGCTGACATGATAGACCGCATTCTTACCACCCATGTCGGCAGCCTGCCGCGTCCGAAGGATGTGTCGGACATGCTGTTCGCCCGGACTGCTGGGGAACATGTGGACGAGGCCGCGTTCGAGGCGGCGGTGGCGTTTGCCGTGAACGATGTGGTCGACAAACAGAAGAACGCCGGGGTGGACGTTCCGAGCGACGGCGAGATGAGTAAGATCAGCTACGCCACTTACATCTCCGAACGCCTCACGGGGTTTTCGGGCGATTCGCCACGTCGCATTCCGGCGGATCTGTTGCAGGTGCCCCGCTTCATGCAGCGGCTAGCCAAAGGTGGCGGTACGCCGAATTACAAGCGGCCTTGCTGCACCGGCGAAATCCGCGTCCGCACTATGGCGCCGCTGAACACGGACATCGCCCACTTTCAGGCCGCGCTGAAGACAAGCGGCTATATTAACGGGTTCATGAACGCGGCGGCTCCCGGCGTGATCGCGCTGTTCCAGCCAAACGAGCATTACGCCAACGACGACGACTACCTCGAGGCGCTGGCCGCCGCGATGCGCGTGGAATTCGAGACGATGGTCGCTGCAGGACTCACCCTACAGGTGGACAGCCCCGATTTGGCGCTGGGACGACAAACTATGTACGCGGACAGTAGCGAGGACGAGTTTATCCACCGCATTGCATTTCACGTGGAGGTATTAAATCGCGCTCTCGTAGGCATTTCGCCGGACAAGGTACGGCTCCACCTGTGTTGGGGAAACTATGAAGGCCCGCACACCATGGATGTGCCGTTGGCCCGTCTGCTACCCGAGGTGCTGAAGATCAACGTTGGGGCGCTGTCGTTCGAGGGAGCCAATCCCCGTCACGCCCACGAATGGGCGGTGTTCAAGGACACCAAGCTCCCGGAAGGCAAGGTCATCATTCCCGGCATTCTCGACAGCAGTACAAATTATGTTGAGCATCCCGATCTCATTGCCGAACGTATTATGCGCTACGCCGATTTGGTCGGACGGGAGCGGGTGATGGCAGGTTCGGATTGCGGGTTTTCGAGTTTTGCGGGATCTGGGGCGGTCGATCCTGATATCGTGTGGATGAAGCTGGCGTCGCTGACGGAAGGGGCTGCGCGGGCAACCAAGCGGCTATGGTCGTGACGCTGTGAACTGGACCGGACGCAAAGTTCTCGTCACCGGTGGTGCCGGCTTCCTCGGCGCCAATTTGTGCCACGCGTTGGCTCAGCGTGGCGCACGTGTGGTAGCGCTCGACGGCTTCTTGTTTGGCAGCGGTGCGAACCCAGCAAATCTTGAAGGTGCGGAGGTGGAGTTGGTGCGCGCCGATATCCGCGAGGTCGATCTGCGCTCGTTGTGCGAAGGCTCCGAAGTTATCTTCAACCTCGCTGCCCAGACCAGTCATATGGGCGGACAGCGCGATCCGTTGGCTGACATCGCGGTGAACGCCGTGGCGCAGGTGCGCCTGATCCAGGCCGCGCGCGAGGCGGCGCCCGACGCGGTCGTGGTCCACGCCTCGACGCGCCAATTTTATGGCAAGCCGGTGCGTTTGCCGGTAGACGAGGAGCATCCCGTCAATCCGCCCGACGCAAACGGCGTCAGCAAGTTCGCGGGTGAGCAGTACTGGATGATCGAGCATCGCGTGATGGGCCGCCCCGTGGTGTCGCTGCGCCTTACCAACTGCTATGGCCCACGACTGCGCATCCGCGACGCGCGGCAGACTTTCCTTGGCATCTGGATACGCAGCGTGCTTGAAAAGAAAACATTTGAGGTTTGGGGCGGAGACCAATTGCGCGACATGACCTATGTGGATGACGTAACCGATGCCTTTCTGCTCGCGGCGGCAACGCCCGAATGCCATGGCAAGATCTACAATATCGGTGGCGCACCGCCCGCTAGCCTGCACGACATCGCGGAGACGTTGGTCCGCGTTGCCGGAACGGACGCGCGCTACACGACCCGCGAGTTTCCCGCCGACCGCAAGTTGATCGACATTGGCAGTTATCACGCCGACGATAGCCTGTTTCGGCGCGATGCGGGGTGGAGCCCGGACATCGGGCTGGAGGACGGGATACGCCGCTCGCTGGAGTGGTTCCGCCCTCGGCTGGCGGACTATTTGTGATGTCGGCGATGATCCCGCAAGCCAATCCCGGCGCCGGTTATCGTGCGCATCAGGCCGAGATCGACGCGGCCGTCATGCGTGCGCTTCGCTCTGGCTGGTACGTCCTAGGCGCCGAAGGGCGTGCCTTCGAAGCCGAGTTCGCGCGATGGCTGGGCACCACCCATGCGGTCGGGTGCGCCAATGGGACGGACGCGCTGGCCTTGGCGCTGCGTGCGCTGGATGTGGGTCCCGGCTGTGCCGTCGCTGCGGTATCGCACACGGCGGTCGCAACCGTAGCCGCGATCGAGATGGTGGGCGCGACCCCGGTTCTGATCGACATAGATCCCGTGCACTACACTATGGACCCGGTAGAACTCGCAGAGGTCCTGGCCCATTCGCCGCCAGGGTTGCCGCCAATCCGTGCGGTGATCCCGGTTCATCTCTATGGCCAAGCCGCCAATATCGACGCGATCGGGGCCGTCTGCGCGGCGCACGGCGTGGCTTTGATTGAGGATTGCAGCCAGGCGCATGGTGCGACATTCGCCGGACGCAAGGTTGGCACCTTCGGCCGCGTCGCGACCTTTAGTCTATACCCGACGAAAAACCTTGGGGCACTCGGGGATGGCGGCATCGTTGCGACCGACGATGCAGATCTTGCGGCACGGATTGCTGGCCTACGGCAGTATGGTTGGCGGACGCATTATATATCCGACGAGGTCGGCGTGAACAGCCGGCTCGACGAATTGCAGGCGGCGATCCTGCGCGTCAAGCTCGCGCATCTCGATGCGGACAACGCGCGCCGTAACGCCATCGCCGCGATTTACGATACGGCGTTTGGGGCGCGGGCCCCCGCACGCCGCGCCGATGCAATGCACGTGTTCCACCAATACGTTGTGCGCGTGCCCGATCGTGCGGCCGAACAGGCGCGGCTTCGGGCGCTCGATGTCGGAACCGGCATCCATTACCCGGTCCCAGTGCATCTTCAGCCCGCCTATCTAGGCCGTGTGGCACTCGGGCCGGCGCGATGCACGGCAACGGAGATTGCAGCCAGCGAGGTCATGAGCCTGCCGATGTGGCCGCAAATGTCGGACGCGGATGTGGAGCGCGTGCGGTCAGCACTGCTTCACTCCCGAACCACGTAGGTGTAGAACCGGATACGTCCGTCCGGTTCTGTTTCACGGTACACGCCCTGGATCTCTGTGCTGAGTCCGGGGAAGCGGTTTTCCGAAGCTTCGAACGCCAGCAGGTAGTCGATCATAGGTTGCGCGCGCTCGCTGAGGCGTTCGCCGGGCACGATGGTCGCAATGCCCGGCGGGTACACCAGCATCAGCGTGGCGGCGATGCGGCCCTGAATGCTGTCCACTGGGAGGTAGTCCACCTTGTTGCGTGTCAACATGCGCGCGGCTACGTGCGGCGGCATCGCCTGCTCGGGGAGGTGCTCGCGACGGAACTGCGCGCGTTGCAGGTGGCTGATGTTCTTCTCGACGTAGAAGGCGTGCATCTCGGCGCATAGGTCCCGGACGCCGCGATCGAGGTAACGCGATGGGCGGCGGCGGACAAAGGCGGGAATGACGTCCTGCAATCGGGCGTTGTCGTCATGCAGGCGCTTGAAAGTGACAAGCCAGCTTAGCAACGTCCCGGCCTTGCTGCTTTCGACGCCGGGTGTCAGGAGGAAAAGCATGCTGTGGAGATCGTTCTTCTCCGGCACGATCCTGTTCTCCCGCAAATACTCCGCGACGACCGGGGCGGGGATGCCGAACTTCTCTGCCTCGCCGGTCGCGCGGTTGAAACCGGGCATCAGGAGCGTGAGTTTGTTGGGATCGGTCATGGCGTAGTTCGGCGTGAGCCGGCTAAATCCGTGCCAGCTTTCGCCTGGCTGCATCATCCAAAGGTTGGCGTCGGCCGCGAGCACGTCG
>JANXXW010000379.1 GCA_025350425.1 Rhodospirillales bacterium | reverse complement strand
GTCGATCACCAGCACGTCCACCGCACCTGAGCGCACCAGCGTATCGGCGATCTCGAGCGCCTGTTCGCCGGCATCCGGCTGGCTGATCAGCAGGTTGTCGACATCGACGCCGAGCTTGCGGGCATAGATGGGATCGAGGGCATGTTCAGCGTCGATGAACGCGCAGGTGCCACCGCGCTTCTGCGCTTCGGCGATGGCATGCAACGCGAGCGTGGTCTTGCCCGAGCTTTCCGGTCCGTAGATCTCCACGATGCGTCCACGCGGCAGGCCGCCAATGCCCAGTGCCAGGTCAAGACCCAGGGAGCCAGACGGAATAACCTCGATCTGCTCGTCGCCGCTCCGGGCGCCCATCCGCATGATCGAGCCTTTGCCAAAGGCCCGCTCGATCTGGACCATCGCGGCATCAAGAGCCTTGTTCTTGTCCATATCCGGAGTTTTTCCTGAAATTTGCCTGACTTCTTCGCGTGGGGAAGCGTCCTGCCTCTTACCGGGAGATGCGGATCTGAATGCCATGTTACGCGCCACCTGCCGAGTCTGTCATGTTCAAGCCTTTCCAGGCAACCGAGTGTAGCCTCGGCCCTGCTTGTTTGTTCGTCATATGTTCGTCAAGAGTAGAATTAACTAGAGCAGCAGAAATGTTGATCCGTCCAGGCCCATGTGCAAGCGGCTCCAGCATGGAAGTCAGTTCCGTCAGGCTGTAAGGCTTGGCCAGAAAAGCCGCGGCGTTACCGAGTCGTGCCATTTCGACGGCAAGTGATCGCGTGATGGAGCCGGAGGTCAGGACGATCGGCAGATCCGGAGCGTCAAGGCGGGTGCGTATCGTATGCGCCAAGGCCCAACCATTCATATCGGGCAGGGAAATATCGGTCACCAGCACCGAGGGACGGCCCACGCCGGTGGCCATCTTCCCGATCAGGGCCAGTGCTGCTTCTCCAGATTCGGCCTGGAGTACGCGCCATCCGGCGCGCCGCAACGCTCCCTCCGCAAGGTTGCAGAGAGCTGTCTCGTCCTCGACCAGCAGCACGGTGCCACGCCCGACCGGCGCCTCGGCCGGCACGGCGCGGTAGGCCGCCAGTCGGGCGGGCGGGCTGTCACTTCTCGCGACCACTTGGGGAAGGTAGACCCGTATGCGCGTTCCCCGCCCCATTTCGCTCCGCAGATCGATGAAGCCGCCGAATTCGCCGACGATCTCGCGCACGGTGGAAAGGCCCAGCCCATTGCCGCCCTGCTCAATCCGGGTGGTGAAGAACGGGCTGAAGATCCGAGGCAGGATAGCCGGATCTATGCCGCATCCGGTGTCAGAGACTTCCGTCACGACGTAGCTGCCCGCCGGCACATGGCCCATGGCTCCGTCGAAACCGTGTTCGAGCAGGCAAGCCCGGCTTCGGATCACCAGCGTCCCGCCGTCCGGCATGGCGTCCCGGGCGTTGATGGCGAGGTTGACCAGCACCTGGTCGAACCGGGTCGGGTCGGCGTGAACGCGGCACTCGGCAACCTGCAAATCAAGCGTCAGCCGGATCGCGGGCGGGAACAGCCGTCGAAGCATGTCGCCGAGGTCGGCGATGGCGGCATCGACCGCAAGCTCCTGGGTCGCGAGGTCGGTTGGCCTGCCGAACCCCAGCAGCCTGCCGACCAGAGCGCGTCCACGCAGGGCACCGTCGCGCAGTTCCGCCAACACCTCGCGGCCATGGAGATCGTCGCGGCTGACCGCACCCTCCCCCAACGTCTCGGCAGCACCCAGCATCGCACCGATCAGGTTGTTGAAGTCATGCGCCACACCCGCCGTGAGCTGGCCGAGCGCCTGGAGTTTCTGGCTATCACCGAGTCGGGACACCTGCAGTTGCTCTGGCCGTTGCTCGCGGACCCGTACGAGGTAGCCGCCGCAGAGGCCGTCGATCCCGGCGATGGCATGGGCTTCCACATCGACGCCGAGGCCGGTTCCTTGCAGCCGCGAGTTGAAGGCTGGATGGCCGGAGCCGGCGGCCGCGTCGTCGAGCATGGCCTTGAAATCAGCACGGAACGGCCGGGCAACGAGCATGAAGGCCGGCCAGCCCTCAATCTGGCTCAGCGGCAGCGCCGCCATCCGCGCCACCGTCTCGTTGCCGCGTTCTACCCAGCCCTCGCGGTCCAAAATCACCACCCCGGTGGCGGAGTCCTGGAACAACAGCTCTGTGAGGCAGCCGGTTTGGTGGGTCACGCGGCAATCCCCGTGGCGCGCGCGCGCAGGCGCCAGACATAAGCGATGATTTCCGCCACCGCCTTGAAGTGCTCGGCCGGGATTTCGGCATCGATCTCGAGCGGATACAGCGCACGGGCCAACGGGGGGTTGGCCACCAGCGGCACCCTGTGCGCTGCCGCCATCTCGCGAATGCGGGCCGCTACCTCGTTGACGCCCTTGGCCACCACGCGGGG
>JANXXW010000348.1 GCA_025350425.1 Rhodospirillales bacterium | reverse complement strand
CACCTCGTCGGCCACCAGCAGCACGTCGTATTTCTTCAGCACCGCCTGGATTTTCGGGAAATAGCCGCGCGGCGGGATGATCACTCCGCCCGCGCCCATGATCGGCTCGGCCCACATGGCGGCCACCGTGTCGGGGCCTTCGGCGAGAATGAGTTGCTCAAGCTCGTCGGCGCAGCGCGTGGCAAACGCGTCCTCGCTCTCGCCCTCATGCGCGCCGTGGTAGAAATGCGGGCAGATCGTATGGACGAAACGGTCCAGCGGCACGTCGAAGCTGCGGTGGTTGGCGGGCAGGCCGGTGAGCGAGGCGGCAGCGAGCGTGATGCCGTGATAGCCCTTGATGCGGCCGATCAGCTTCTTCTTGTTGGGCCGGCCGATCGCGTTGTTGAAATACCAGATCATCTTGATGGCCGTGTCGTTGGCTTCCGAGCCGGAGTTGGCGAAGAACACCTTGCTCATCGGCACCGGCGCACGCTGGATCAGCATCTCCGAGAGATCGATCATCGGCATGCTCGCCTTGGCGGTGAACGAATGGTAAAATGGCAGTTTGCGCATCTGCGCCGCTGCCGCCTCGACCAGACGCTCGTTGCTGAAGCCAAGCGACGCGCACCACAGGCCGGCGACGCTTTCGATGTAGCTCTTCCCGTTTTCGTCCCACACACGAACACCCTCGCCGCGCGTGATCACCATCGGCCCAACCTCAAGGTGCGTTTTGAGGTCGGTGTAGGGGTGCAGCACGTTCGCGATATCACGAGCGACGGCGGAATTGGCGCGGGCGGCGGGGGGAGGGGTCATGGGAGCCTCGGGGGATGGATGACTATCTAAGAAGCTTAATCCTCTTGGCGTGCCGAAAGTAAGCCCCTACTGACCGCCGCTTTTGTGCTTGGCGGCTTCTTCGGCGCTCGCGACCCCGCCATGCGCAGCTGACCACGCCACCGGGTTCTCCAGGAAGCGCCGCACCTCGCCGAGCGCCGCCTCATCAAAATACGGCCGTTCGCGGCAGGCTTCCAGCACGTCCCACCACGTACAGAGGTGATGCAGCTGCACGCCCATCTGGTTCAGTTTATCGAAACTGCCGGGGAACACGCCGTAGAAGAAGACCACGAATGCGTGATCGACCAATGCTCCCGCGTCGCGCAACGCCTGGGCGAATTGAATTTTCGAGGCGCCGTCCGTGGTCAGGTCCTCGACCAGCAGGGTGCGCTTGCCCTCAGGCACATCGCCTTCGATCAAGGCATTGCGGCCGAATCCCTTAGGCTTCTTGCGGACATAAGCCATGGGAACCGCCATGCGGTCAGCGATCCAGGCCGCGAACGGAATTCCCGCCGTCTCGCCACCTGCGATCACATCAATACTTTCATAGCCGACGTGACGCGCTATCTTCTCTACTCCCATCTCGCAGATCTTGGCGCGAGCGCGGGGGAAGAAGATGATGCGGCGACAATCTATGTAGACCGGCGACTTCCAGCCGGACGTGAATGTGTAAGGTTCCTCGGGACGAAAGTTGACAGCTTTGATTTCCAGCAGAATGCGTGCCGTGGTCAACGCGGCATCCCGATCCCATTCCGTCATGTGCGACGTCGTCATGCGTGCGGTCCCCCGTGGCTGCCGGTGTCGTAGCCGCCAGCCCGATCCTCGTCCATGGGGTTACCTATCCTTCGGTGATCCCGAATGACCGGCACGGCGCGCCAACTGCGCGAACCGCGTGCGGCCCGGACAGCCGAGCGGGTCTGGGTTCTGGACGATCCCCGCGCCGGCACCTCTGCCCAGGCCATCGGCATCGCCGAACAACTCGGGGTGCCGTTCCGCCGCATCCCGCTGAGCTGGAACTGGATGGCGCATGTGGCCGCCCTGGCCCGTCGAGGGTCCTTGCTCGGCCTTTCATTGCCGTCAGGCGACGATGATGCGCGGGTTAGGCCGTGGACGATGCAGACCACCATGGTGACAGCGCGGTCGGCCGCTCCCCGTTTGGTGATCTCGGCCGGTAGCCGTTCGGCGGCGGTAGGACTTTGGTTGAAGGCACGATTCGGCTGCCGCCTCGTGCATTGCATGCGGCCGGGCCTTGCCGGGCTGTTCCGCGCCAGCGCCTACGACATGCTGGTGATACCCGAGCATGACCGTCCGGGTGCTGGAGAGAATGTGTTTCGCACCCTCGGCGCGCCGCACCGCCTCTCGCCCCTGCTGTTGCGCCAGGCCGCGGCGTCCTGGCAGGAGCGACTGGACCACCTGCCGCATCCCCGTGTCACCCTGGCGGTCGGTGGTGGGCTCTCGCCGGCCCAGGCCAACACGCTCGGCCGCGACATCGCCCGCCTCGCCATCGAGCGCGGCGGCGCCGTGCTGGCGACCACCAGCCGCCGCACCAGCTCCGAGTCGACGGAGGCATTGAGCGCCGGTCTCGGCCGCGCCATGCACTTGCTGTATCGTTGGGGCGAACCTGGGGAAAATCCCTACCGTGGCTTCCTTGCCGCCGCCGATGTGGTCGTGGTCACGGCTGATTCCGTGTCGATGCTGAGCGAGGCTTGCGCCGGCATCGCCCCGGTGTTCGCCGCCCTGCCTGAATTGGCCGGCTTCCGCCATCGCCGCTTCCTCGCCACGCTGGAAACACGAGGCCAGGTCCGCCCGCTCGGCGACGATCTTTCCCCGTGGCCACGAACCCCGCTTGACGAGGCCGGTCGTGTCGC
>JANXXW010000334.1 GCA_025350425.1 Rhodospirillales bacterium | reverse complement strand
CGATATTGGAGTCGGATAGGCCGGGATCGCGTAGGTCGGCGCATTCGGCATCCCCAGCAGCCATGAGACCGCGGTGGCAAGGACAGTGGTCAGCAGCGCCGGCAGGACCAGCCGCAGGGCCAAAACGCCGCGCAAAACCTCCAACGCGAACAACGCCCCGCCGAGTGGCACGCCATAGGCCGCCGCCATGCCCGCACCGGCGCCGCACGCCACCAGAAGCCTGCGCTGCTCGTCGGACAGCCGCCCACGGTCTGAGAAGAAGTTGGCGAGCACCGCCCCGACCTGCTTCGGCGCACCCTCCCGCCCCAGCGAAACGCCCATGCCCACCACCACGACGGACAGCACGGCACTGCCCACCGTGCGAAGCGCGGGAAGCCGCCCCGCCGAGAACCAGATTGCCGCAGTGATATCGATGCCGTTGCCGCTGGAAAGCCGTCTCAGCAATATCTGGCCGGCCCCGGTCAGGATGCCCGCACCTACCAGCACGAGCACATGCCGCGCGGCTCCGGCCTCGTTGGCCGCATCCAGCAGCGTGCCCGAACCCGGCCACATCAGATGCTGGACCGCCTCCAGCAGATCGGTCAGCACGACGGCGCCGATCCCGGTTGTAAGCCCCGTCAGCGCCACGGCGAGCCAGAATCCGGCGGCTCCGGGCTGGTCGAGCGTGGCCGGGATCTGGCCGTGGTTCGCTTGGCCATGGTTTGGGGCCGGTAACGCCGGGGGGTCTGTTTCAGATGAAGCTGAGGTCAGGCGTCGTGCCTTTCGACCACACGCGAGGCGGTTTCAAGCGGCCGGGCGTCGCCGACCACGAGCACGTCGCAGATCGCGTGGACCGGGATAGCCCGCGCGGGTTGCTCGACCGTGCGATCCATGACGGAGCCACGCGGCCGTTTCTCGGCCTTGAAGGTCTCGCCACCGCCAACGTCTACAAGGCGCGCAGATGCCGGATGGGCCGGCCGGGCGCCACGGCCTGCGCCGCAGCAACGATCGCCTGGGCGTCGATGCCGGCAGCCCGGTAGAGGTCCGCGATGGTGCCGGTCTGGCCAAAGCGGGTGACGCCCAGAGCGCGGGTGCGATGGCCACGGACAGATCCGAGCCAGCCGAGCGTCGCCGGGTGGCCATCGAGCACCGTCACGAGTCCGCATTCGCGCGGTATTCCGTCGAGCAGCCGCTCCACATGGCTGGTTCCTGCAGCCTGTCCCTGGTCGCGGGCGCGCTGCACCCTGGTCCAGCCGCCATGCAGCCGGTCCGCCGAGGTCACGGCGAGCAGGCCGATGTCGCGCCGGTCTTCCGCGATCAGGCCCGCCGCCGCGATCGCCTCGGGTGCGATCGCGCCGGTATAGGCGATCACCGCCTGGGCGTTCGGGCCGGGACGCCGCACCCAGTAGCCACCTGCAATGATATCCTCGGCATCGGCGGCGAGCAGGTGACGCTGGGGCTGCGCGACCGAACGTGTCGAGAGGCGGAAATATACTGACCCGCCGGCATCGTCTTGATCGCCGCCGCTGCGCTGCATGTAATCGAACGCCCAGCGCAGCAGGACCGCGAGTTCATCGACATAGGCCGGCTCGAAGCTGGCCAGCCCGTCCTGCGCCATGCCGATCAGCGGGGTCGCGATGGATTGGTGCGCGCCTCCCTCACCCGCCAGCGAGATGCCGGACGGGGTCGCGACCAGGATGAAGCGGGCGTCCTGGTAACAGGCGTAGTTCAACGCATCGAGCCCACGCTCGATGAACGGATCGTACAGCGTGCCGACCGGCAGCAGCCGCTGCCCATCGATCGTATGCGACAGGCCGAGGGCAGAGAGCATGGTGAACAGGTTCATCTCGGCGATGCCCAGCTCGAAATGCTGGCCCTCGGGGGAGAAGCGCCAATGAAAGGTGGACGGGATACGCTCGGTGCGGAACACGTCCGCCATAGCCTCACGCGCGAACAGGCCCCGCCGGTTGACCCAGGCGCCGAGATTGGTCGAAACCGTCACGTCTGGCGACGTGGTGACGATGCGCCGGGCCAGTTCCGTGTCACCCTTGGCCAGTTCGTGCATGAGCAGCCCGAAGCCGTGCTGGGTGGACATCTCGCGCGTCAGCGGCACGGCCAGACTGTCGGGGACCGGGATCACCGGAGCCTCGTGGCGGCGCGTCCCTTGGGCGTTGAACGGTACGGCGGCAAGGAACGCGCCCAGTTCGCCGGGCGGCGTCGCGAGGCCCTCGAACCACTCCCACTCGTGTCCCGGCCGCACATCCATCGCAGCCCGCAGCGTTTCCACCTGGGCCGGGTTCATCAGCCCGGCGTGGTTGTCCTTGTGCCCGGCCAGCGGCAGGCCAAAGCCCTTGATGGTGTAGCAGATGAAGCAGACCGGCCGGTCATGCGTGCGGGCCGCCTCGAACGCATCCAGCAGCGAGGGCATGTCGTGGCCGCCGAGATTGCCCATGAGCCGCGCCAGTTCGTCGTCGGAACGGCGGCCGAGCAGGGCGGACACCTCGCCCTGGTCACCGATCTCGTCGGTCAGGCGCGCGCGCCACGCGGTCCCGCCGCCGAAGGTGAGTGCCGAGTAAAGCTGGTTGGGGCACGCCTCGATCCATGCGCGCAGCCGTTCGCCACCGGGCTCGGCAAACGCCGCCTGTTGCAGGCGGCCATGGCGCAGCACCACCACGTCCCAGCCGAAGTTGCGGAAGTTCGACTCGAATTTCTCCCACAAACCCTCGCGCACGTTGGCGTCCAGGCTTTGGCGGTTGTAGTCCACCACCCACCAGGTATTGCGGAGGCCGTGCTTCCAGCCTTCCATCAACGCCTCGAAGATGTTGCCCTCGTCCATCTCCGCGTCGCCGATCAGGGCCACCATCCGCCCATCGGGCCTGTCCCCGCCCCAGCCATGCGCGCTGATGTAATCCTGCACCAGCGAGGAGAACAGCGTCTGCGCGACGCCGAGCCCGACCGAGCCGGTGGAGTAATCCACGTCG
>JANXXW010000301.1 GCA_025350425.1 Rhodospirillales bacterium | reverse complement strand
GCCAAGCCGTCATGCGCGACGACGAGGTGCTGGGCGCACCCCAAGGACGGCTGGTGCGGTTCGCGTGATGTTGCTGTGCCAAGCTTGGTAGTTGGGGGGAGGGAAGCGACTCTGCGGATGTTTCGTTCTTAGAAATAGTCTCCATAATGACGATTACGGGCTATTACTTATTTCATTTCTGGCAGGAATTGAATCGGCTTAGAAGGGGGCCGGCGTGACCTACGCTGAGTTGGCCAAGCTGCTTGAGGGACGCGGGCTGCAAAGCGCGCTTCGACGGTGCCTGCATATCGTCGGACGGCGAACTTGTAGTTTTGCGCGAGGTCGAGCGGCGGCTTGATATTGCGTCATGCAATGCCCGATCAGGCAACCTTCGCCTCGCTGCTGACGCTTATGCCGCGCCTCAACATCTGACCGACGGGGCAAACTGCCCCGCATCGCCGCACCTGCGATCAACCCAAACGCCCAGCACGCGCCAAGCCCATCCAACGGACTACAACCGCGTCGGTAGCCATCTATGGCGGCATACCTTCAACGCGAGAATCCGCAACAAAAGCAGGTCGCGCATCGCCCTCGTGAATTTTCCGGACCAGTAATGGCAGAAAGCTGAGAAATGGTAACTTCAGCAGATGCGGTAAATGCTTACTGAAAGATTCAGATTGAGCAACAGCGGCATCGACGGCTGTTACACATGCGGCGAGTACAATCTCTTTATAGCTTATCCAATCCCAAAAAACCCAATTGCCAATGTTCTTCCCCCAATCGTGCTGAGAAGATAATGAGCAAAAGCGGCCAAAGCAGACGCCACGGTTTGCCTCACAGGACTACTACACCTCACCGCCGTCCCGTCGTTCGATTTGGGCCATCGCAGCGCGCCGAAACGAAAGACTGACCCGTAACCCCGGCTGCGTGGATTCCACGTCGAGCCTCGCGCCATGCAGTTCGGCGACCGCGTTGACCAAGCTCAGGCCCAGGCCATTGCCGGGCGTCGTGCGGCTGCGTTCGCCGCGATAGAAGCGATGGGTGAGGCGCGGCAGATCGGCCGCGACGACACCGGGTCCGTTATCCTCGACGGTCAGGAACACCCCATCGGGACCGCCGGTCAGCAGGACCGCGATGCGCGTGCCCGAGGGGGTGTGGCGCAGCGCATTCTCAATCAGGTTCGCCAACGCCTGCGTCAGCAGTTCCTGATCGCCAGGGACGATGATGCCGGGAGAGACGGTTGCGGTCAGGCAATGGCCCGCATCCTCCGCGTCGGGCCGGTAGGCGTCGGCGACGCCATCAACCACGGCGCTGAGGTCCACATCGCGAAAACCCGCGCGAGGCGATGAGCCCTCCACCTGCGCGATGCGTAGCAGGGCGGAGAAGGTCTCCAGCAGGCCCTCCGCCTCGGTGACTGCGGCCTCAACGGCGACCTGATAATCCGCCATCGAGCGTGCGTGTGTCCGCGCACCTTCCAGGCGTTGGTAGATCCGCGACAGCGGGGTGCGCAGATCATGGGCGACATCGCTGCTGACCTGGCGAAGGCTGTCCATCAGCACTCCGATGCGGTCGAGCATCCGGTTGAGCAGGCTGGCCAACCGGTCGAGGTCGTCGCCGGTGCCGCGAACCGGGACGCGGCGCGCGAGATCGCCGCCGATGATCGCCTCCGCCGTGACAGCGATCGCGTCCACCTGATTGAGGAAGGCCCGGCTGAGCAAGGCGCCGCCGCCGATGCCGAGCACCGCCGCGAGGCCGACCGTCCAGAGAAAGGCGGTGAGGATCGCCTCCTCAAGATCGGTCAGTTGCCCAAGGTCGCCGCCGACCGCGAGCGACAGGCCTTCGCCCAAATCCGAAACCAGGGCCCGGACCCGCTCCGGCCTGCCGCCATCCTCGGAGGCGTTGGGCACGTCGATCACGGTCCAACCTGGCCGCAAGGTCCCGACCGCCGGCATCTCGCCCGCGAGATGCGTCTTGTCCCGATCCTCAACGAGGTAATCCAGCGCGCTGACGCCCCGCCCGCGCGCGGCCACCACCGCGACCAGATGGCTCAGGCCGCCAGCGTGAAACTCCGCTGTCAGGAACGCCGTCTCGGCCTCGATCCGTCCGTCCATCTGTTGCCGCAGGGCCGACCGCGCCTCCAGGAATACGGCGAGGCCGAGCACGAGAGCCGAGGCGGCGAACATGGCCACATAAAGTGCTGCGAACCGAAAGCTGGTGACCCGCAAAAGGCGCGGCAGAACGAAGCGGCTCAAGACGGGTCGGGGGTGGGAGTCCGCAGCACATAGCCGGACCCGCGCACGGTGTAGATCAGCTCGGGGCCGCCATCCTGCGACAGCTTCGCCCGCAGGCGGCTCATATGCGTCTCGACTATGTTGGTTTTTGGGTCGAAGTGGAAATCCCACACCGCTTCCAGCAACATCGTGCGGGTCACGATCCGATCCACGTTCCGCAACAGGTATTCGAGCAACTGGAACTCGCGTGGCTGCAACTCGACCGGCCTTCCGAGGCGAACGACCATGCGCTTGAGCAGATCCATTTCGAGATCCCCGGCCCGCAGCACCGTCGGCCTGTCGGTCAGCGGCGGGCGGCGGGCCAGCGCGTTGACGCGCGCCAGCAGCTCGGCGAAGGCGAACGGCTTGACGAGGTAGTCGTCGCCGCCGGCTTCCAGCCCGCGCACCCGGTCGCCGACGCCGCCCAGCGCGGTCAGGAACAGCACCGGCACATTCACGCCGGTCCCGCGCAGCATCTTCACGAGCCCGATGCCATCCAGTCCCGGCAGCATGCGGTCTACGATCAGCACGTCGTGCCCGCCATCGGTCGCCAGGAACAACCCGTCTCGTCCGGTGGCTGCGAGATCGACCACGTGGCCTTGCTCGCGCAGGCCACGGGCGACGTAGGCGGAGGTTTCCTGATCGTCCTCGATTAGCAGAACCTTCATGCTCACCTCCGTCGCCCGACGTCCCAGGGTTCAGTCGGCCTCGCCGCCGGCGTGGCTGCCAACAATCTGACCGCTCTGTGCGTCGATGGCGACGGTCTGGATGCCCTTCGGGCCGTTCGTCTCGACCACGATGCGGATCTGCTTCCCCTTCACGTCCACGCCCGCGTCGTAGGCGCGACCGCCGGTCTGTTGCTCGGCGCTGGCGATGGCCTGGCTGAGCGAGACCTTGGCGCCTTGCAACGCCGTGGCCTCGGGGGTCTCGTCAGTCCCGTTGGCGAGCGTGGCTTCGGAAAGCGCGCCGGCCGCCATCAGGCTGGCAAAGGCGAGGAGCATCGTACGTTTCGTGTTCATGGTCTGGGTCCTTGGTCGATGATGGATAGCGACAACTTCGCGCGGTCAGCGGGCCGCCCTTGGTTGCGGGTCACGCTTTCTCCGCCGTGTTCGGCCCAACGCTCAGTAGCGTGACCAGGGACACAATGACGACGAGGAAGGCGATGCTGGTCATGACGGTGCCGAACCCCAGGCCACCATCGGTCCGCGCCTGGGACAGCAGATCGCCAAGCGAGGCGCCCAATGGCCGGGTGAGGATGTAGGCGAGCCAGAAGGTGAGCACCGGGTTGGCGCCGAGGCGGAACGCGCCGTAGATGATCGCGATCAGCGCCCCGAAGATCACCACGCCGACGTTGAACCCCAGGCCCAGCGCCTCGGTCGCGAGGTCTCCGGCGGCGGTGCCCAAGGCAAACGTGAACAGGATGGCCGTCCAGTAGAACAGCTCGCGGCGCGAGGTGACGATGGTATGGATCGACAGCGTGCGCTCACGGGCGTACCAGGCCGCCAAGGTCGTCGCCAGCAGCACCGCGAACACGGCTGTGCTCGTGTAGAGGCTGACCCCGAGCCCATCGGTCAGGGCGTCGGTAATCTGGGTGCCAACCACGCTTACCAGCACCACCGTCAGCCAGTAGATCCACGGCACATATTGTCGTGACTGCAACTGCCCGATCAGCGCCGCGATCAGCAGGCTCGCCATGATCGCGCCGGTCACCGCACTGCCAAGGCCCACATGCATCGCGAGGTAGTCCGCCCCGGTCTCGCCCACGGTGGTAGACATGATCTTGATGGTCCAGAAGGCGAGCGTGACCTGCGGCACCTTGTTCAGCATCTGCCTTGCGGCTGTGTCCGAAACCAATTGCACGATCGAATCCTTCAAACAGGGATGCCGGTGATATCGCCGGGGCGGGCCGTCATGCAGTGGAAGCAGCACCACTGGCTGAGGCCAACTTGCTCCCGCAGGGATTGGGTGGGCATGGTCGGGAGATTGGAAACTCCCAATGTCCGGAATGGCTTGTGAACGGTCAGCACGTTGTCGGGTTCTTTGCTGAACGCCGCCGAAAGCCAGCGCCGGCCAATCCCGCGCTGGCGCCTGTCACCCACGATGGAGGTCGAGTTGTTCGATTGGAACCAACACCTGTTCCTGCTGCTGAACGCGCCCGCGCACCCGGCGGCCTGGCTGGTCAGCGGCGTGATCGCGCTGGCAGAAAGTCCCGTAGTTGTGGCGCCCTTGCTGCTGGTCGCCCTCTGGATCTGGGGGAGGCCAGCGCATCGCGGGGCGTTGCTCGCGGTGGCGGGCGCGATGCTCGTGGGCCAAGGCATCAATCAGATCCTCGGCCTGCTCTGGTTCGAGCCGCGTCCCTTCATGGTCCCAATCGGGCATACGCTGGCGGTGCACGTTGCGGATAACAGCTTTCCCAGCGACCACGCCACGTTCGTCTGGGCGCTCGGGGCGGGCTTGTGGCTGAGTGGGGCGGCGCCTCGCTGGGGCCGGGCCGTCTGCCTGTATGGGCTGGCGGTCGCCTGGTCCCGCGTCTGGCTCGGCGTTCACTTTCCCGACGACATGCTGATTTCAGCCCTCGTCGGCGCCGTATCGGGCGGCCTCGCCCACATGGCATGTCCCGCGACGGACATCTGGGTACGTCCGTTCGTGGAGCGGATCTACGAAAGCGCGCTGCCATTGCTGCGGCTGCCCGCAGCCCTGATCCCCCGACGGCAGCGGATGTGAGCGCGCATGGCCGCCCATCGCACAATCAGCCGCGGCGCCGACGCCAATATTTCGCCCCAATTCGAACGTTTGCCTGCAGTGGCACGGTGATCCATCGCGTCGCTGCTCAAACGAGGAGGAAGTTATGCGTTTGGTGCCGATTATTCTCGCGGCAGTCTGTGCGTTGAGTGTGGTGGGGCTGACCGGCCCGGCCAAGGCGCAGTGGAACAGCTACGAGGGCGGCGACACTTGGCGGCAGCAGCAGTTGCGGGAGCGCCAGTGGCAGCAGCAACCTTGGCATGAGCGCGACTGGCGCGGGCAGGAGCAGCGTGAGCGGCGGCCGCGATTCTACGCGCCACCGCCCCAGTTCTTTTCCCAGCCCCCGAACTATTATGGCCGCCCGCCTTCGATCTTCTTTCCCAGACATTAGCCGCCCGGCTCGGGCATCGGCGCGTGCGTGCCGTCGTACTATTGGGGGGCTTGTGCGTTTGGCTTCCCCCAACCGGCATTGGCCGGTCGCTCGGAAGGTGCAGGCGTGAGGAAACGGGCTTGGTGGCTATCCGCGGCTGCAACCCTGGTCGTGGCCCCCGTGGTGGCCGTGGGCATCGGCATCGCCGTGCTGGACCCGAACGACTACAAGGCGGAGATCGTCGAGGCCGTACGCAACGAGACCGGGCGCGTGCTGGAACTCAAAGGCAAGCTGCGCATCAGCCGATCCCTATGGCCGACCATCGAGGTGAGCGATGTGACGCTGGCCAACCTGCCCGGCGGCACACGGCCCGATATGGCCCGCGCCGAACACATCGAGGCGGAACTCTCGCTTCCGGCGCTGCTCTGGCGCCGGATCGAGATTATCAAGCTCACCCTGATCGGACCGAACATCCTGTTCGAACAGGTCGCGGGGAAATCGAACTGGGTGTTCACCCGGCCTGCTGACCCCACCCCCCAACCCGTGAGCGCACCGCACGCGCCGTTCAGCCTGCGCGTCCGCAACGTGCACATCAAAAATGGCATGATCACCACACGCCTTCCGGCACGCACGAACGTGGTGGGGATCCGATCGCTCGATCTACGGCATTTGAGGGATGACGGCCCACTCGATCTCGACACGATCCTCGTCTACTCCGACAACCAACCATTCAGCCTGAGCGCCTCGGCGCAACCGACGGCGGGCTTTACCGGGCCATGGGCGGCGCAACTGAGGTTCGCCGCCCTCGATACGACCGCGTCGGCGGAGGGCATGATGGACCTGGCCGGCGGCTACGACCTACGGGTCGAGGCGAAGGCGGGCGCGCTGGAGAAGCTGAATGCCCTGTTGCCGGAAATGCGACTTCCGGCATTGCACGAAGCGACCTTGTCCACGCGCCTGACCAGTGGCCCGGTGCCGGGCGACCTTCCGATCGTCGGCGAAACCCGGCTTCGTTTTGCCAAGGCCGACCTTAACGACCGCGTGCCGGGCCTGATGCTGGGCGCGACCGAGGTGTCGTGGCCGGTCGCTGGCGGAATGGCGACCCTGGCCGGCGTCGGCCGTCTCGCGGGCCAGCCGTTCACGGCCGGGGGCACCTTCGGCGTGCCGCCGCACCCGGATGGGCGCGTCAAGCTGCCTGTCGACCTGAAGGTCCAAGCCGCATCGAGCAAAGGCAAGGAGGCGGTTACTGACCTTGGCAGCCTTGGCCTGAAAGGCGA
>JANXXW010000296.1 GCA_025350425.1 Rhodospirillales bacterium | reverse complement strand
CTATTTCCACGTCGATATTGCTGAGGTTTGCACCGGACAGGGCAAGCTATATCTTCTGGCCGCCATCGATCGCATCTCAAAGTTTGCCTTCGTCCAACTTCACGAGAAGGCGACCCGGCCTGTCGCGCGACAATCTGGGTGAGAATCACCGGCGATCAGGATTAGAAGGTGTGATCGCAACGGCAACGATGATGTCGGGCGTTTGTGTCGCGGGTAAGGGCTAAGTTGGTGGTTGATTGTCGGGGCGCGACACGACTTCGAGGTCCTTGATTGTCGCGTAGCTCTGCGGGCGTCCGGCGCCCTTGTGTTTTCGTTCGAGTGCTGCGCGGCGTCGGTAGCTGTCGACGTCGATCTCGAAGATGGTGGCGTGGTGAACGAGGCGATCGACGGCGGCCAGCGTCATCGCCGGATCGGGGAAGACCTTGCCCCATGCTCCGAACGGCTGGTTTGCAGTGATCAAGGTGGATCGCCGCTCGTAGCGGGAGCTGATGAGCTCGAACAGCACCGACGTTTCCGCCTGATCCTTGCTGACATAGGCGAGGTCGTCGAGGATCAGCAGGTCGAAGCGGTCGAGCCGATTGATGGCGGCCTTCAGCGCCAGTTCGCGGCGCGCCAATTGGAGCCGCTGGACCAGGTCTGAGGTGCGGGCGAACATCACGCGCCAGCCATTTTCCACCAGCGCCAAGCCGATGGCTGAGGCCAGATGCGTTTTGCCGCCACCCGGTCCGCCGATGAGAATGAGGTTGGCGCCGTTGTCGATCCAGCTGTCGCCGGCGCAGATCGCCAGGACATGGGCCTTGGAGATCATCGGCACGACCTCGAAGTCGAAGCTGTCGAGGGTCTTTCCGGGCAACAGTTGCGCCTCGGCGAGATGGCGCGCGAGGCGGCGGCGGTCGCGTTCGGCGATCTCATGCTCGGCCATGCCGGCGAGGAAGCGCGCGGCCGGCCAGCTCTCCTTGTCCGCCCGTTCGGCGAAGGCCGGCCAGTCCTGCTTGATGGCGGGCAGGCGGAGATCGTTGAGCATCAGCGTGAGCCGGGCGGTGTCGATGCTCTGGTTCATGCGGCCGCTCCGGCGCCGCCGCCAAGCAGGTCCTCGTAGGCGATCAGTGGCGTGAGGTGGACGACGATGTCGGGAAGTGCGGCTGGGTCCGGCGCGAAGCGGGCGTGCAGGGCCGCGATATCGGGCAGCTGGGCGGCGGCGAGGTCGGCGGTGAGCAGAATCGCCAGTTCGGCTTCACATCCTCGCTCGTGGGCGAGGGCCAGGAGGCTGACCATGATGCGGCAGGCTGACTTCTCCGGCAGTTTCTCGAGCATCCGGTCGAAGGTCAGCCGGCAGGCGTCGCGGGGGAACAGTTGGTCGCGGTAGACCAGATTCAGGAGCGCCATGGGCTTGTGCCGCAGGGCGTGGATGACGTGCCGGTAATCGACGACATGCGCGTGCCTGCCGCCGGCGGGAGCGCGGCCCCGCACCAGGGTCATCAGCGCCGTGCCGCCGATGAACAGCTCGAGGCGGTTATCATAGAGCCTGACCCGCAGCCGGTGGCCGATCAGCCGGGAGGGCACGGTGTAGAACACCTTGCGGAGGGTGAAGCCGCCCGAGGAGGTGACGGTGACGATCGTCTCCTCGTGGTCGCAGGTGCGTTGCCCGGGCAGCAGTTAGAGGGCGGGGCGCTCGGTCTCGATGCGTTTGGCGTTGTGGGCGTTCTTGCGGCCGACGATCTCGTCGATGAAGCGGCGGTAGACGGTGAGATCGTCGAAGTCGGCCAGCCCGCGCATCAACAGCGCATCCTTGACCGTCTTCTTGAGATGGCCGTGCGGGCTCTCGATCGCGCCGTTCTCGTGGGCGACGCCGCAGTTGTTGCGGGTCGGCTGCATGCTGTAATGGGCGCACAGCGCATCGTAGCGTCGGGTCAGGTCTTCGCGGGCCTCCTGGTCCAGGTTGCGGAACGCGGCTGAGAGGCTGTCGCTGCGATGCTCGAGCGGCGCGCCGCCGAACGCCCACAGCGCGTTCTGCAATCCTTCGGCCAGCGCCACATAGCTTTTGCCGCCGAGGATGACATGGGCATGCTCGAAACCGGAGTAGGCGAGCCGGAAGTGATAGAGCCGATGATCGAGCCGCTCGCCGGCGATGGTGACGCCGAGGTCGGCCATGTCGGTGAAGTCCGACAGCCCCATCCGGCCGGGTTCATGGACCTGGCGGAAGATCACCTCCTGGTCGGCGCCGTGAATGGCTCGCCACGAGCGGATGCGGCGCTCCGGGGTGCGGCGCGCGCCGTCGGAGAGGTCTGGATGTCGCCTTTGCATCTCCTCGAAGATGGCCACCGCGCGTAGCCCGGAGGCCGCTTTCAGCATCGGCACCACTTCGGCGTCGAAGAAATCGGCCAGCGGATCGGGACGGCGACGCCCACGTGGCTGCTTGCGTGCCGAGGGGAGCAAGTGGTCCCGCTCGAAGCGATAGGCCGGGCCGCGCTGATCGAAGCCTTGGCCGCGGAGACCACCGGGCCGTCCGTCTGTCGGAATGTCATGTAGAGCCTCATTTGATGATCGGTGACATGGCGGCCGGGCAATGGACGGTCTTCCACAAGGAAGCCCATCCACGTCCCGACCGGTCGCAAGCACCAGATCGTCCGCCCCCTGCGGAGCTCAGGCCGCCCGTTCTGTCGCTTGCGCCTCCGGTCGGGCTTCGCCCTCCCTGCGCCGCAAGCGACAGAACGCTTTCTCACCTTGATCGCCGGTAATTCTCACCGTGATTGTCGGGCGACACTCGGCGGCGTCGCCATCGCCGGCAGTCCCGGCCCCGGCGAACAGGGCGTCGATCTTGCGAAGCTTGTCACGCAAGTGGGTCTCATCCGGCGTCATGCCAACGTCGTCCTTTCCCGGATCCAGCCGTTGCAACAGTCTCGGTTGTTACGACGCTATCGGTCGGCGCGGGACATCGGAACACCTTGAACACCGGAACACTGTAAAGCATGACGCCATGGAGCATCTGACGGTCGAGGCGAGCGGCGCTGAACTCCACGTGGCCCGGACAGGGCACGGGTAGCCTTCGCTGCTGCTCCACAGATGGCCAGAATTCTGGCTGATATGGGAGCCTATCATGCTGCGACTGGCGAACCGCTATCAGCTCATCGCGCTTGACCTCCGCGGCTTCGGCGGCAGCTTCAAGCCAGCTGATCCGTGGGGAGCTGCCGACCATGCAGCCGATATGCTTGATGTTCTGGATGCCATGGATGTCGGACCAGTAGGTGTGGTCGGTCATGACGTCGGCGGTGTCGTGATGCAATCAATCGCGCGCGCCGCGCCTGACAGGTTTACCGGGTTGTTCTTCTTCGATTTCGTCTATCCCGGCATCGGTTCCTGCATGGGGACACCGGATCGCCTCAATGAGATCTGGTATCAGTCCTTCCACCAGATGAAGATGGCCCCCGCACTGCTGAGCAGCTCCAGGGCAGCGTGCGAGACCTATATCGAGCATGGCTCTGTTGCAAACTTTGGCGTTGTCCGTGGGGATGGGGCTCGAGCACGGGAGTGGCCGCGTCATGTCGGACTTCAAGGGGCGTCACTTTGAGGGTGAGATCGTGCTCTGGGCGGTCCGGTGGTATTGCCGATATGGGGT
>JANXXW010000283.1 GCA_025350425.1 Rhodospirillales bacterium | reverse complement strand
GCGAGGCGGTCGCCATCGCCCACGCGCGCGAGCCGATGCTGCACGCGCATCTCCGCCATTCCGTGCATCTGGTCCGCTTCGCCCCGCCGGTGATCGAGTTGCGGCAGCAGCCGGAGGCGCCGCGCGACCTCGCTGCCCGGTTCGCCGCGCTGCTGCTGGACGCCACCGGCACCCGCTGGACCATCGCCCTGTCAGCCGCGCCCGGCGAACCGACCCTCGACAGCCAGGGTGCCGCTGCCAACGAAGCGCGCCGCGATGCCGCTGCCGAGGATCCCCTGGTGCGCGCGATCATGGAAGCCTTCCCGGGCGCCAAGATCGCCCAGGTGACAGACCGCAACGCCGACGTGTTCGGAATTGCCCTGGAGGAACCACCCTCCATGCTGGAATCCACCCCACTTGAACCAGACGGCCCGGAATTTGCCCCGATCGACGCCGAATTCGTCGAGGACATGACAGAGACATGAGGACACAACCATGAAGAATATCGCCGGCCTGATGAAGCAGGCTTCCCAGATGCAAAAGAAGATGGAGGATATGCAGGCCAAGCTGGAAAGCCTCACCATCGAGGGTGTTTCCGGCGCCGGCATGGTCAGCGTGACGTTGAGTGGCAAGGGTGACATGCGCGGCGTGCGGATCGACCCGAAGCTCGCGGACCCCGCCGAGATGGAGATGCTGCAGGACCTGCTGGTGGCCGCCCATGCCGATGCCAAGCGCAAGCTGGAGACGGTGACGGCGGCCGAGATGGCGGAAGTGACCGGCGGCATCAACCTCCCCGGCGGGCTGAAGCTGCCGTTCTAGCCCTCGCATGGGCGGTCCCGAGATCGAGCGGTTGATCGGGCTGCTTTCCAAGCTGCCCGGCCTCGGCCCGCGGAGTGCGCGCCGTGCGGCGCTGCGTATGTTGCAGCAACCGCAATCCCGGATGTTGCCACTCGCGGCGGCGCTGACCGATGCGGCGCGGGCGATCAAGGTCTGTAGCGTCTGCGGCAACCTCGATACTCTCGACCCGTGCGCGATCTGTGCCGATCCCCGCCGCGACCGCAGCCTGATCTGTGTGGTCGAGGGCGTGGCCGACCTTTGGGCGTTGGAACGCACCCACGCGCATGACGGGCTGTATCACGTGCTCGGTGGCACCTTGTCGGCATTGTCAGGGATCGGACCCGAAGATTTGAACGTGGGGTCACTTCTGGCGCGCATCTCCGAGGGGGACGTGCGCGAGGTCATCCTCGCCTTGAATGCCACGGTGGATGGCGCTACAACCTCCCACTGGCTGAATGATCGGCTGCGTCCCTTGGGGATCACGGTCAGTCGCGTCGCGCACGGGGTTCCGATCGGGGGCGCGATGGACGTGCTGGATGAAGGCACCATCGCGGCGGCTTTGCGCGCACGAAGGGCTGTCTAGGGGGTTGCGACCTCAACGGATTTCGCCGTCGCGTCAGGATGCCGCCGCCAATCCGCCGAGGTATGCCGCTCTCACCTGAGGGTTGCTCCATAACTCCTCGGGCTTGCCTGTCACCAGCAGCCGTCCGGTTTCCAGCACGTAGCCACGGTCCGCCACCGACAGCGCCACGTGGGCGTTCTGCTCGACCAGCAGCACCGTCGCGCCGCGAGCGCGGATATCGGCCACGATGCGGAACACCTGTTGCACGATCAGCGGTGCCAGCCCGAGCGAGGGCTCGTCCAGCAGCAGCACGCGGGGCTTGGCATGAGGCCGCGCGCCACGGCGACCATCTGCAGCTGGCCACCGGACAGGGTCCAGCCCAGCGCGTGCTGCAACCGGCCAAGGTCGGCGAAGTAGCCGAGCATCTCGTCCACCTCGGCGTTCATCGTGGCTCGTTTCAGGCCTTTGCGGTTCGACGCGCCGAGCATGATGTTCTCGCGCACGGTGAGGCCTGGAAACACGCGCCTTCCTTCTGGCACGTGGCTGACGCCGAGGCGGACGATGGCCTCGGATTTTAGGCCCTTGATGGATTTCCCGGCCAGCTTGATGTCGCCGGCGAGATTGGGCACCAAGCCTGAGATGGCGCGCAAGGTGGTGCTTTTGCCCGC
>JANXXW010000242.1 GCA_025350425.1 Rhodospirillales bacterium | reverse complement strand
CATGATGTAGGACAGAATGGCGCCGGATGCGCCGACCAGGGCGCCAGTGATAATCAGCGCCAAGTTCTGGATCGTGAAACCGATGCCGCACGCAGCCCAGCCCGAATAGCTGTTCAGCATCGACACCACGACCGGCATGTCCGCCCCGCCAATGGGAATGATGAGCAGGAACCCGAGCCCGATCGCCAGCAACGCGATCAGCCAGAATACCACTTGGCTGCTGGTGGCGATGAACGTCACGATAAGCACGAGCAGCAGCACCGCCAGCGCCAAATTCAACTGGTGCTGGTACTTGAAGGAGATCGGCGAGCCCTTCATCAGCGCCTGCAATTTGGCAAACGCGATCAGCGAGCCAGAGAAGGTGATGGCGCCGATGGCCAGCCCGATCGACATCTCGATCAGACTCTCGGTGAAGACGTGGCCCGGCACGCCGATCCCGAATGCCTCAGGGGCATTGAGCGCAGCGGCCGCCACGAACACGGCCGCGAGGCCCACCAACGAATGGAACGCGGCCACCAACTGCGGCAGTGCTGTCATCTGGATCCGCAGTGCGATGAACGTGCCCGTGCCGCCGCCGATGGCGATACCCAGCACGATCAGCACATAGCCGAGGCCGGACATGTCGGCGTGTGCGAGTGTCGCCAGAATGGCGATGGCCATGCCGGCCACGCCCATGAGATTGCCCTTGCGCGAGGTCTCGGGGTGAGACAGGCCGCGTAGGGCCAGCACGAACAGGACTGCGGCGACGAGGTAGGCGAGCGAGGTTACGCTGGCGGACATCTCAGCGGACCTTCTTCTTGAACATTTGCAGCATTCGGTAAGTCACGACGAAGCCGCCGAAGATATTCACGCTGGCCAGTGTCACGGCGATGAAGCCGAACCCTATGGCCCAGCCGCTGAAGGCCAGCCCCGTCGCCAGCATCGCGCCGACCACGATCACGGAGGAAATGGCGTTGGTGACGCCCATAAGCGGCGAGTGCAGCGCGGGCGTCACGTTCCAAACCACGTAGTATCCGACAAAGCAGGCCATAAGGAATACAGCGAGCAGGAACACGAACGGCTCCACCGCCTCGGCCACCGGTCCTGCGCCAAGTGCCATCGCACGTGCGCTGTCGGCGAGGTCGATCGCGTGCTGGGCCAGCAGCGCCGCCTGGTCGGCAAGCTGATTGGGGTTCACTGCAATAGCTCCGGTCAGGCCGCTTGCGACGGCAGGAATTGAGGGTGGACGACGGCTCCGCCGCGCGTCAGCAACACGCCCTTGACGATATCGTCGCTCTCGGGGAGCACCGGCGCACCAGTTTCCTTGTTCCAGAACGTAGTGAGGAACGTGAGCAGGTTGCGCGCATAGAGGTTGCTGGCCGCTACCGCTATGCGGCCGGGCCAGTTGCTCCAGCCAAGGATGCGAACGCCGTTCGGGGTGACGATGCTCGACCCGGGTTCGGTCAGCGCGCAGTTGCCCCCGGCCTCGGCCGCGATGTCCACGATGACGCTACCGGCCTTCATGCCCTCGACCATTGCGGCAGTGACGATGACTGGTGCCTTGCGGCCCATCACCAACGCCGTGCAGATGACCAAGTCGTTTTTGGCGATGGTGGTGGTCATCAGATCCGCCTGCTTCTGGCGGAACGCGTCGCTCATCTCTTTCGCGTAGGCCCCCTTCTGGGCGGCACTTTCCTCGTCGTCCACGCCGACATAGGTGCCACCCAGCGACCTGATCTCCTCCTTGGCGGCCGGCCGCACGTCGGTCGCGGAGACAATCGCGCCGAGGCGGCGGGCGGTTGCTATGGCCTGGAGCCCAGCGACACCCGCACCGATCACGAACACGCGGGCCGGCGGGATGGTACCAGCGGCCGTCATCATCATCGGAAAACCACGCTCGAACGCGCCGGCACCCTCGATCACGGCACGGTAGCCGGCAAGGTTCGCCTGGCTCGACAGCACGTCCATCGATTGTGCGCGGGTAATGCGCGGCAGCATCTCCATCGCCACGGTATCGATGCCGGATTGCGCCAGCGAAGGGATCAGTTCGGGGTCGGCGAAGGCGTTGGCGGTGCAGACCAACATCGCGCCGCGCATGATCTGAGCACGTTCCTGCAAATCGGGCGCCTGGACCGCAAATACGATCTGCGCGTCATGCAAAGCTGTCGCGGAGTCGTGCACAATCTCCGCCCCGGCTGCCTCGTAGTCGGCGTCACTGATCGACGCGCCCTGTCCGGCACCGCTTTCGACCGCGACCGTGAGGCCGAGGCCGATCAGCTTCTTTACCGTCTCGGGCGTGGCGCTAACCCGAGTTTCGAACGCGCGTCGTTCCTTCAGCACCGCGAGGCGCATCGGAGCATCCTTTCGCTAATGGGGACCGGAACGACCCCGTTGCCCAGCCCAAACTTCACCTATGCGCGACCAGAGGACGCGGATCAAGGTATTGTTGTGCAAACGGGGCCCTGATCCAGCTTATGCCGCCGGAGGTACCCCCGCTTCCGCCAAGGCGGCGGCTTGGCGCGCGGCCAACTTCTCCGTGTCGAAACCCGCCACAAGCTCGTTGAAGAGCTTCGACCAGTTCAACTCGGCGCCCAGCCGCAAGAATACGCTGCCGAGGCCGATGGCACTGCGGTCCATCAGAACGAACTCGCGCGGCGGACGCACGCCGCCGGTCCGCTTCAGTCCGGCATGAACGCGCTCGACAACGGCGCGGCCGAATTGCGGGTCATCGTCGTCCTGGATGCGGCGCACGCGGTCCTGGATCAAGGGTTCGTAGATGAACTTCGCCCACTCGTTGAGCACGCCCATCTTCTCGCGCGTCATGTCGCCGAAGCCCCAGGACTTGTACGACTCGTATGCCTTCTCCTCGTCGTTGTCCCGCACTGCTTCGTACAGGTCGATCACGCCGCGGACGAAGCGCGGCGGAAAGGCGCGGATGGCGCCGAAATCGAACAGGTTGATGCTACCGTCCGGGCATACCTGATAGTTGCCCAGATGCGGGTCGCCGTGGATCACCCCGTATTGGTAGAACGGGACATACCAGGCCCGGAACAGCGACTCGGCGATCGTGTTGCGCTCCTCCAGCGAAGGCTGCTCGGCCAGCCGCGCCATCAATGGCCGCCCCTCCAGCCACGTCATCGTCAGCAAACGCTTGGTGCACAACCCCTCGATCGGCGTCGGGACATGCACCATGGGCACGTCACGTAACATCAGGCCGTACAGCCGCATCTGCGAGGCTTCTCGAACGTAGTCGAGTTCCTCACGCAGCCGCTCGACCAATTCGGTATAGATGTCTTCGTGGTGGATAGAGTTGTCCATGCGGCGATAAACCGACATCGCCAGGCGCAACTGGCGGAGATCGGCCTCCACCGTGCTCGGCATGTCCGGGTATTGCAGCTTGCAGGCGACTTGGCGCCCATCCGGCAAGGTCGCCCTGTGGACCTGCCCAAGGCTGGCCGCCGCCGAAGCCGTTTCGTCGAATTTGTCGAAGCGGCTGCGCCAATCCGGGCCAAGCTCGCTCTGCATCCGCCGGCGCACGAACGCACCGCCCATGGGAGGGGCATTGGCCTGAAGGTTGGCCAGCTCCTCCGCATATTCGGGCGGCAGCACGTCTGGCACTGTCGATAGGAACTGCGCCACCTTCATCAGCGGCCCCTTCAGGCCACCCAGGATAGCCTTCAGGTCCTCGGCATGGGCCGCTTTGTCGGTTTTGATCCCGAATGCCCGTTCACCCAGCACGCGAGCGGCGATGCCGCCCACCGCACCCGATGTACGGGCAAAGCGCCGCACTTCGCCGAACAGTGAACCACGATCCTCCGCCATCAGCCGAGTGCCTCCAATTGATCAATAAAGCCCGAAATCACATCCAGCCCCTTGCGCCAGAACGCCGGGTCCGAAGCGTCCAGCCCGAACGGCGCCAGCAACTCCTTGTGCCGCTTGGTGCCACCAGCGCGGAGCATATCGAGGTATTTTTGCTGGAAGCCGGGGTGCCCGCCCTGGAACACGCCATAGAGCGCGTTCACCAGGCAGTCTCCGAACGCGTAGGCGTAGACGTAGAACGGCGAGTGGATGAAGTGCGGCACGTAGGCCCAGAACACCTTGTATTCCGGCGT
Organism: Rhodospirillales bacterium; assembly: GCA_025350425.1. Lineage (GTDB taxonomy): Bacteria > Pseudomonadota > Alphaproteobacteria > Acetobacterales > Acetobacteraceae > JANXTF01. Next base: position 881 of record JANXXW010000242.1, on the reverse strand, counting down.
AAACTCGAAAGCTGGGCCAAGACTCTCGGTCTGCACAGCCATCCAGATATCGCCGATCCGATCCGCCGTGATCTCGCCGTTGCGGCGCTCGTCGTGCAGCCGGCGCTCGAACTCGTAGAACGCGACCTGGCGCACCACGGTGTTCAACATGTCCTCGACCTTGCCGGCGAGCATGATGCGGCGACGCGCGGGATCGGTTTCGGCCTCAAGCAACGCCCGAAACGTCAGCATTTCGCCGAACACGCTGGCGGTCTCGGCCAGAGTCAGCGGCGTGCCGGACATGAGATAGCCCTGCTTGGCGGCCAATACCTGATGCACGCCGTGGCCCAGTTCGTGCGCCAGGGTCATCACGTCGCGGGTGCGGCCATGGAAATTGACCAGCAGGTAAGGATGCACCGAAGGCACGGTCGGATGGGCGAAAGCTCCGCCCGACTTGCCCGGCCGAAGCTCGGCGTCGATCCAGGGCGCGTCGAAGAACTTTTTGCCCACTTGCCCCAGTTCCGGGGAGAAGGCTCCGTAGGCCGCTAGCACCTGATCCCGCGCTTCGGACCAGCTTACCGTCTGGTCGACATCTTCCGGCAACGGCGCGTTGCGATCCCAGTGCTGCAGTTTGTCGAGGCCAAGCCACTTCGCCTTGAGCAGGTAATAGCGGTGCGACAGGCGGGGGAAATCCGACGTGACCGCCGAAACCAACGCATCCACCACCTCGTCCTCGACCATGTTGGACCGGTTGCGGTAGCTGGCGGGGCGCGGGTAGTGGCGCCAGGTGTCCACGATCTCCTTGTCCTTGGCCAAGGTGTTCGTGGTCAGCGCGAACAGCCGGACGTTCTTGGCGAATACCTCCCCGATCGCGTGCGCGGTAGCTTTGCGCACCGCGCGGT
>JANXXW010000232.1 GCA_025350425.1 Rhodospirillales bacterium | reverse complement strand
CGCAAACGGGAGCCGTTCCGCGCAACTCCAGGTTGCCAGTGGTGTCCCCGGAGGTAGTGTCCTGGTTGATCTCAGCGGATCCGCTACCATACCAGCCCTGGTTGCGACTTTTCTGCCCCTGGCGCAGCGAGGCCGCTCATGAGCTACCTCGTCGGTGCCGACGCATCGACGCGCCCGGCAGGCGAGCGGTTCCGCGAACTGATCGAGGCCGGCGGCATCCTGCGGATACCCGGAACCCACAACGGAATGGCGGCGCTGCAGGCGCGCGACGCCGGCTTCAGCGCGCTCTATCTATCGGGCGCCGCGATGACCGCGTCCATGGGGCTGCCCGATCTCGGCATCATCACGGTGGAGGAGGTGTGCTTCTTCGTGCGCCAGGTCGCGCGTGCAAGCGGCCTTCCGGTGCTGGTGGACGGAGACACCGGCTATGGCGAGGCGCTGAACGTGATGAACATGGTGCGCAGCTTCGAGGATGCCGGTGCCGGGGCGGTGCATATCGAGGACCAGTTGCTGCCGAAGAAATGCGGCCATCTGAACGACAAGCGGATGGCGGACCCACACGATATGGCGGCCAAGGTCGCGGCCGCGGCGCGGGCTCGGCGACACCTGTATGTGATCGCGCGCACGGACGGGGCGGCCAGCGAGGGCATGGATGGCGCAGTGGCGCGGGCGCAACTTTATATGGCGGCCGGCGCCGACGCGATCTTCCCCGAGGCGCTGCACTCGGCAGAGATGTTCCGCGAGTTCGCGCGGCGGATGCCCGGCGTGCCATTGCTCGCCAACATGACAGAGTTCGGCCGCACGCCATTCTTCACCGCCGACGAGTTCGAGGCGATGGGCTACCGCATGGTGATCTGGCCGGTGACTTCCATGCGGGTCGCGGCCAAGGCCACCGAGGAACTATATGCGGCCATCCGCCGCGATGGCGGGGCGCAGAACATGATCGACCGGATGCAGACCCGTACCGAGCTGTATGCCACCATCGACTATGCCGGCTACGAGGCGCTGGACGCCAGCATCGTGGCGACGGTGGTGCCGCACGGCATGCCGCAGCGCGAAGGCTGAACGAATGCAATCGCCCACCCCCTACGAGGTCGCCTATGCCGAGTGGCAAGGCGACCCGCGTGGGTGGTGGGCAAATGTTGCCGAAGGGCTCGAATGGGACCGGCGCTGGGACCGGGTGTTCGCCCCGGAGATGGGCGCCTTCGGGCAGTGGTTCGCGGGCGGCCGCCTCAACATCTGCCACAACGCGCTGGATCGGCACGCCGATAGCGGGCGCGGCGACCAGGCGGCGCTGATCTGGGACAGCCCGGCTGCCGGGGAAAAGCGGACACTGACCTATACCGAGTTGCGGGAAGCCACAGCGCGGATGGCGGGGGCGCTCGCGGCATTGGGCGTGCGGCAGGGCGACCGCGTGGTGATCTACATGCCGATGGTACCCGAAGCGGTGATGGCGATGCTGGCCTGCGCGCGGTTGGGCGCTGTGCATTCAGTGGTGTTCGGCGGCTTCGCGGCGGCCGAACTGGCCAAGAGGATCGAGGACGCCAAGCCCTCGGCGGTGATCTCGGCCAGTTGCGGGATCGAGCCGGGGCGGATCCTCGCCTACAAGCCGCTGCTCGACGAGGCGATCCGGTTGAGCGCGCACAAGCCGGATCACTGCCTCGTGCTGCAACGCCCGATGCTGCTGGCCGAACTGGTGCCCGGGCGGGACACGGATCTGCTGCACGCCATGCGCGACGCGGCGCCGCATCCCTGCGTGCCAGTGCTGGCAACCGATCCGCTGTATATCCTGTACACCTCGGGCACCACGGGAAAACCGAAGGGCGTGGTGCGGGATTGCGGCGGCTACGCGGTGGCGCTGCATCACAGCATGTCCATGATTTACGGCGTGAATGCCGGCGACGTGTACTGGTGCGCCAGCGACGTGGGCTGGGTGGTCGGTCACAGCTACATCGTCTACGGGCCGTTGCTTGCGGGGTGTGTCACCGTGATGTACGAGGGCAAGCCGGTTGGCACACCCGATGCCGGGGCATTCTGGCGTGTGTGCGCCGAGCACGGGGTGCGCGTTCTGTTCACCGCGCCCACGG
>JANXXW010000228.1 GCA_025350425.1 Rhodospirillales bacterium | reverse complement strand
GGTTCGCCTCGGCGGAATGTCCCCCAGCATCGCCACCGCTGACACCGCCAAGGTTCGCCTCGGCGGAATGTCCCCCTCGATCTGATTGGCTCGCGCGCCGGGTTTTAGAGACCTGCCGCTGATTTCTGGAGCACGACTAGTCGATCAAAGCCGAACCGGGCTTGCGCTCGGTTCGGCTTTGTTCGGACGCCCTGCATTCGTTCAGGCTTTGATCGTTCCCGAAACTATCCCCGAAGCACGCGGATCGATTTCATGACAGACGCTTCAATCCCGCCGGCCAAAACACCCCGCGTGGTGTTCCATCGATTGATCGCAAGCGCTCGGATGCCACAACGTGCCGATCGTGCCGCCGCCGGCACGCTGCCAACGCGCGCTTTCCGATATTGCGAGCCAGTCGTGACCGCTTCGGCGTTCGGCTATTACGTTTTCCCCCCTATCTCCTTTAGCCTGGTGTGGGACGGTTCCGAGTTCATGTGGACGTATGAGGGCGCCGGCGAGTGGATGCCGCTACGTACCGCGCAGTTCCCCCATTTCGCGGCCGAATTCGACTCGCGCGCGCCTGCCGAAATCCGTGGCTACTCGCCGCCTTTCCTGGGCGCCCTGCAGGAAGCGGGCCTGGTGCAGATGTGGACCGGCCTCGTGGCGCGCACCGCTCCCGGCTGGAGCCTGCTGGTACGCCCCTGCCCCAACATCCCGCGCAGCCAAGCCATCGAGCTTTACGAGGGTATCATCGACACCGATCGCTGGTTCGGCCCGCTGATAACCAACTTCCGGGTGACCAAGACCGGCGTTCCCGTCGACTTCCGCCATGATTACCCGATCTTGCAGGTCCAGGCGCTGCCCCGGGAAGCTCTGGAGGAGACTGGCCAGAACAACTACGAGATCGTTCCAGATCTGGGCGGCCTGCGCCCCGAAGACTGGGACGACTTCTATGACACCGTCGTGCGGCCCCACGTCGCCGAAAAGCGCCCACGCGGTGAATATGCCGCCGCCGCCCGTAAGCGTCGCAAGGAAGACGAGGCTGGCTAGCTCCCGGCAGATCGCCAGACTTGGCCAGCCTGGGTAGCGTCCCCTAGTCCGGCAGCCCAGCCAAACGCAGGCCCGTGGCAAAGTATTCGCGATCTTCGGCCCGCTCGAACGGGCTGCTCTCGACAAAGCCATGTATGGTGAAACCCGGCTCGATCGCCAGCAACCGCTTTCGCACCACTTCCGCCTCCGCTGTCGAGCCGAGATGGCCGAGTGCGGCGAGGTAAGGTTTGCAGGCCGCCGAGAATGCGGGGTTCATCTCGCTCACCTCGCGGCCGGCTACCACGGCACCTTCAAGATCGCGCCGCAGCAGAGCCACGATGATGAACGCCGTGTCGAAGAAGAACGCGTGCGGATCAAGCGGAGACAGCTTCTTGTAGCGCGCGAGCCGCCGCTCCGCCTCGTCGAGATCGCCCAGGTAGGCGCAGGCGACACCTGATAGATTCCAGGCCATCGCCAGATTTGGATTCACGGTCAGCGCCCGTTCATGCAGCGACATCGCCTCCCGCAAACGATGGTGCAGGAATGCACGCACGTGGCCCGCAATGGTCAGCGCTTTGGCATCCTGCGTGTCGAGCATGATCGCCCGCTCGGCCACCCGGCCGGCTTCGGCCATCACCGCGGTCGAATCTCGCGTCCAGGACTGGCCAACCAGAAAAATCTGCCAAAGAGCATACCAGGCGTGCGAAGCCGCGTAATCCGGCTCCTGCGCGATGGCCTGCCGAAGCAGTTCGCCCGCCTGCATGAACAACGGCCGCTCCATCCGCCCAAGCAAAGGCAGGGCGCGCAGCACGAGATCATAGGCGGTGGCGTCCTGCGGCGGGCGAGCCGCGATGCGTTGGCTCTCGATCAACAGGATTTCCGGGTCGATCTGCGCTACCACTTCGGCGGCGATCTCGTCCTGCAACGTCAGCAGGTCCCGCGGCTCGCGATCGAAGCGCCGGGACCACACGACTTGGTTGCCCGCACGCAGACGCGCGACGAGACCGCGATCCGGCGCGCGTTCGGTATCGACTTTCTTCTGGACGGAACAATCCAACGTGTGCCGGACCGGTTGCGCGTGTCGCTAAGGCTGCTCGATCTGCGTGCGGGCAACCAAGTCGTGTGGTCCCGGCGCTTCGATCGCGAGCCGCGGGA
>JANXXW010000124.1 GCA_025350425.1 Rhodospirillales bacterium | reverse complement strand
GACCTCGAGAACGCCGCCGTCGGCTGTCCGGGTATACTCGAGGCGGCGGTGATCGGCATTCCGCATCCGCGTTGGGACGAACGTCCGCTACTGATCGCCGTCGCCAAGCCGGGCGCAATCGTGACCAAGGCCGAGGTGCTGACGTACCTGACGGGCAGGATCGCCAAATGGTGGATGCCCGACGATGTCGTCTTCGTCGACGAACTGCCGCACACCGCGACGGGCAAGCTGCACAAGATGATCCTTCGCGAACGCTACCGGGACCACCTTCTCCCGAGCCCCGGTGCATCTGAGTAGTCAGAGCTCCGCGCGTATTTCGGCCAGCCCCCGCCGCGCGGTGCCATCGGGCGCCGAGTTCGCTGGGTCGAGCCAAAGCTGGATCGCATCACGGCAGCGGGGCCACTCGTCGTCGAGGATGCTGAACCAAGCGGTGTCGCGCCGCCGGCCGCGCACGATGGTCGCGGCACGATGCACGCCCTCGGGTACGAAACCGAGGCGCAGGGCGCCGTTGACCGAGGCTTGGTTCAACGCGTTGGCCTTCCACACCAAGCGGCGATACCCGAGATCGTCGGCCGCGAGGCGCATCAGCAGGAACATTGCCTCCGTCCCCGCCCGGGTCCGCTGCATACGCGGTGCGAACCAGATGTGGCCGAGTTCGATGGCGGCGTTGTGGGGCTGGATTTCCATCAGCGAGAGCCAACCGGACACCACGCCCGCGGCGACGGGCCGGACCGCCCAAACCATCGGATCATGCTGTGCGGCAAAATCGCCAACGAAGGCGGTCATTGCATCCAGCGAGGCGAACGGGCCGTATCCAAGGTATGTCCAGCTTACCTCAGCACCTTGTGCCGCCTGCCATAACTCCTCCGCGTGTCGGCGGTGCAGCGGTTCTAATTCGACGTGGACGCCTCGCAATTTGACCCGTGCCGGAAGGGGCCGGGGTGTCGCGTCCACTTCGGGGCCTATCGGCAGAGCTGTCACCATAGCGGGGTTGGCAATCGGGGTGAAATGGGCATGTTATTCGAACGTCCTCAAAGGGAGACTACCATGACAAAGAGTTATATCGCTGCCCTGGCCCTCGTGGCCTCCGTCGTCACCGCCCCGGCGTGGGCCGCGATGGTGGATTACACCGCTACCATGAGCGGTGCCAGCGAGGTTCCAGCCAAGACCACCGGCGGCACCGCCACGATGCTGGGAACGCTCGACACGGCCACCAAGATGCTGACGTACACCATCACCTATGGCGGCCTGTCCGGCCCGGTGACTGCCGTGCATATCCATGCACCAGCCGCAGTCGGTGCCAATGCTGGCGTGGCCGTGCCGTTCGCGCCTGCGCCCAGCCCGATCAAGGGCACGGTGGCGCTGACCGACGCCCAGATCAAGGACCTCGATACCGGCATGGCATACGCCAACATCCATACGGCAGCGAACCCAGCCGGCGAAATCCGCGGCCAGATCGCCAAGAAGTAAGCTTTTCCGCAACGGCGGTGTTGCTTCACGGCTCATGCCATTGCGGCGCGGTGCGGTATCGGGTGCAGTCTTCGCATCCGGTACCGTATCAGCGATGTTACTGTTCTATCTGCCGCAAGACGCAGGGTGGCAGCGGATACACCATCAATATCGCCGCTGATGCCCGAACCCTTGAGGTGGAGGGACGGGTTTCCATCACTGTCTACCGTGCCCGCATTGACGGTGAGATCAGCACCGGCGAGCGAAATTTCTGTTCCAAATGCGGCAGCGCGCTGTGGCTGTTCAGCCTGGATTATCCGAGGCTGCTCCATCCGTTCGCGTCGTCCATCGACACGGAGTTGCCTGTGCCGCCGGAACACACCCACCTCATGGTCGGGTCTCGGGCGTCGTGGGTCGAGATACAGGCCGGTCCGAAGGATCAGGTGTTTGACGAGTTTCCCGATGAGTCCATCGCGGACTGGCATACGCGAATGAGGATGACTACACGATAACGGGGATGCGTTCCGCAGGCGGGGTGTTACGGCTGCGGCCGCAGCGCACGATCCCGTCGATTACCACCATCCCGACACCGGGCAGATCTCCTTTGCGGACAGAATCGAGCAGATCACTGCCCGATGAATGCTGGGCCCTGTCCATCAGCATGAAGTCGGCAGCACGGCCGATTTCGATCAGGCCGCAATCCAGTTTCCGCATCCGGGCGGTGTTGCCAGTGGCGCAACAGAATATCGTCTCCGCCGGCATGTCGCCGAGCGAGGACAGCAGGGCGATCGTCCGCAGAATACCCAACGGCTGCGCGCCGGAGCCGGCAGGGCCGTCGGTGCCCAGGATCACGCGGGGAAGCTGGTTCAACTCCGCAGCGTAACGCAATGCCGTCAGGCCCGCGAGTTCATTGCCGTTATGCACGATCTCGATCCCGCGCAGGCAGCCCTCGCACAGGCAGCGTATCTGGCGCAACGGAAGGGCTGTGTGGCCGCCGTTGATATGGCCAATGATGTCGGCATCGGCTTCCAGCACGGTATCCGCGTCGATGTAGCCCGAACCAGGCACGCTCGGGCCGCCGGTGTGGATAGTGCTCTGGATGCCGTATTTGCGTGCCCAGGCGACCATCTCCTTCGCCTCGTATCCGGCTTTGACGCTGCCGAGCCCGACCTCGCCGAGCAGGCCTACGCCGGCGGCAGCGAGTTCGGCAAAGTCGCTCTCGACCATGCCTTGTTCGATCAAAGGCGCGCCAGCGAGAACCTTGACGCCGGCGGGACGGAAATTCGCAAACGAACGCTGTGCCGTGATTGCGAGGGCTTTGAGGCCAACGATGTCACGCGGGCGACCAGGCAAGTGGACCTCGCCCGCCGAGATCATGGTAGTGACACCGCCGTGCAGGCTGCTCTCGATCCAGCCAAGCTGGCCTTGGCGCGGGCTCCAATCGCCAAAGACGGGGTGGACGTGGCTGTCGATGAGGCCCGGTGAGAGCGCGCAGCCCTGCGCGTCGACGGTGACGTGGGCTTCGGAAAGATCGCAATCTGCAGCGCGGCCGATGGCGGTGATGCGCCCGCCTTCGGCCACGATGGTGTCGGCATCCAATAGTGGAGCTCCGAGATCGCCAGTCAGCAACAGCCCGATGTTGCGGATGACGAGCTTGCCGACCTGCTTTTCCGGTCCGGCGGAGAGCGCCATGCTACTCGGCCGCCAGCGCCGGACGCTCCTGCAGGATGCGGAGCGCGCGATCGATCCATTGCGCCGTCACCTTCTCGGCCAACGAGTTCTGGTGCAGCCGCTCGTTCAGTGCCGGGAAATCGACATGGTCGAGAGCCTGGTCCTGGTTGAAGCAACTGAACACGACCGTGCGGACGCCGGTGACGGGATCGATCTGCGGTTGCAGGCACTGGGCGCAGACTTCCTTGATCATGCACTGCATTGGGCTGTTGATCGAGCCGATGGCGGTATGGCCGGGCTTGAGGTAAGGCGCCAGCACGCCATGCCGGGCCAGACTGACCGCCTGCATCATCCGGTCCGACCCAATGACGATCATGTGCTCGGCATCGGATAGCGGGATGCTGGGATCAAGGCGGCCGGACCCGTAGGCGGCCATGGCCTGCACGATGTTGCCGACGAAGGTCCGATCCTGCGGGCGGGTGGGCGCGAAGCCGGGAGCCTCGTCGCAGCACCAGACGATCACATCGGCGGCGCGCTCGATTTCCTCAAGCTTGTAGCGGTCCCGCAACGCCTTGTAGCCGGCGAAGTAGACGACCTTCGAGCCCGCCGCGCGGGTGGCGGCGCCGATGCTGAACAGCACAGCGTTACCAAGACCGCCACCGACCAGCGCCACCGTGGTGTTCGCGTGGATCTCCGTGGCGGTGCCGGTCGGCCCCATCAGCACCACGTCCTCGCCGGGCTTGAGGATCGCGCAAAGATCAGAACTGCCGCCCATCTCCAGCACGATGACCGAGACGAGGCCCTCCACCGGGTCGGTCCAGGCGCCGGTCATGGCAAGACCCTCCATGGCGAGCAGGGTGGAGCCAGTGCTCTCGGACAGCAGCGGCGCGTTCATCTGGTAGTTCTGCAAGCGGTAGAACTGGCCGGGCTTGAACGCGCGGGCGGCGGCGGGAGCGCGCACCACAACCTCGATAATGGTGGGCGTGAGGCGGTTGACGGCATGGACAGTTGCCGACAGGTCGCGGCGGCAAAGGGCGATCAGCTCGGGACCGGTGATGGCGCTCGGCTCGCGGGCCGACAGCGCCGCGCTGACCATGGGGTAGCCGCGCTTGGCGCTGCCCATGGCTTTCACGACGTTGCCGGAGAAGCTCGGATGCAAGTCCCCGAAGAAGCTGATGAGGCGTCCGTCGGGCGCGAGGTGCATCATCACCTCGGTCCGGTCCGGCTTGCTCATAGAGCGAGCCGGGGATACCTGGTTGCCCTCATTGTCGATCGCCTGGAAGTATTTGCCGTCGAGCAGGATACGCCCGTCCTCGCGGGCAAGCACGGTGTTCGGCTGAGTGCCGGCGGCCACTATCACGGCACGGGCCGGGAGGACCCGCTCGGTGCCATCGGCGGCCTTGCAGCGCAACGCGGCGGCATGGCCATACTGATCGGTCTCGACCGCGAGAGGCGACAATCCCTCGGCAAAGCGGACGCCTTCCTCCATCGCCTTGGCGACTTCCTCGTGATTGAGCGTGTAGCTCGGCGCATCGGTCAGCTTGCGGCGATAGGCCACGGTTGCGCCGCCCCAGCTGTCGAGCAACTGCGCGAGGTTGGGCGCCCTGCCCTCCCGCGCTGCAGCGCCCCGCTCCGCGCGGATGGCGTCGGCGTGGGTGAGGAACGTTTCGGAGATACCGCGCTCCTCCTCGGTCCAGCCACGGCGCACGGCTTCCTCACCGCGCTCGGCGATCATGGTGCGGGTGCGAAGGGCGAATTTCTCGACCTGGCGGACGTAGTAAGCAAGGCTCTCGGTGGCGGTATCCACAGCGGTCAGCCCGCCGCCGATGACGACCACGGGAAGTCGGAGTTGTAGATTGGCGATGGACGACATCTTGGCCGCGCCCGTGAGCTGGAGCGACATCAGGAGATCCGACGCCTGCCGCACGCCGCGTGCGAGACCGCCGGGCATATCGATGACGGTGGGCCGTCCCGCGCCCATGCACAGCGCGACGTGGTCAAAGCCCATAGTCCACGCGTCGTCCACCGTTATGGTGCCGCCGCCGCCGAAGCGGACGCCGCCGAACATAGCGAACTGGTCGCGGCGTTCGAGCAGCAGGCGTACTAGCTTCAGGTAGTTCTTGTTCCAACGGACAGTAATACCGTACTCGGCCACACCGCCAAAGCCGGCCATGATCCGATCGTCGAGGTCCTCGAACAGGTTCTCGGTGTCGCGGAACGGACGGGACGGGTCGAAGTCGAGCGGTTCGATCTTGAGGCCATCCACTGCTACGACGGTGTGGCCGTCGTTCATCAGGTGGTGCGCCAGAGTAAAGCCGGCCGGGCCAAGACCCACGACCAGCACCTTGCGGCCAGTGTCCGGCTTGGGCAGCGGACGACGGATGTCGAGCGGGTTCCAGCGGGTCAGGAGTGAGTAGATCTCAAAACCCCAAGGCAACCCAAGCACATCCTTCAGCACCGAGGTCTCGGCCTGGGGAATATCCACCGGCTCCTGCTTCTGGAACACGCATGCCTTCATGCAGTCGTTGCAGATGCGGTGGCCGGTGGCCGCCATCATGGGATTGTCGACCGCGATCGTGGCGAATGCGCCGAGTAGGCAGCCCTGCGCCCGAAGCATGTGCATTTCGCTGATCTTCTCGTCCAGCGGGCAGCCCGTCAGGACAGCGCCGAACGCGGATTTCTGGAACGCGCCGGTCTTACGGTCGCGCAGGCCCTTGCTGCACGAATCCTTCGATTGGACGTGGCACCAGATGCAGTAATTCATCTGGTCCAGCGCCTGCTGGTCGTTCATGCCGTGATCGGTCAGGCCGAACCCGTCTCGTTGGCGCCAATCGTGCTCTGGCAGCCGAAGCATGGTGACGCCGTTGCGCTCGATGGTCTCGACCGGGACGAGATGCTGAAAATCTAGCTTGCGCGGAACGCTGAACAGAGTGTCGCCGCGGTGATACGCGCGGCCCTCGTCCGTAAGTGTGGCCCAGGCGGCGTAATGCAGGGCGACATCAAGTGCCTCTGCGTTGGCCTGCAGTTCCCAGGTTTCGACATGCGTGGCGAATGCGAGCTCAGAAAAGGGCGCGTCGAATCGGCTTTCGAGGTCGGCGCGAAGGGCGGTGCCGTCGAAACCGGAGGGATCGGCATACTTACGGACAGCCTGGCGCTGCACGAACAGTCGCTTGCAGGCGTGAATGGGTTCCAGCGCACGGGTGCGACGGGCAATGGCGGTGATCTCGTCTGTGACATCGAACAGTTCAGCGACGAAATCCTCGACGAATGGGCCGAGCGCCACGATGAGTTCGCCTTCCGCCTTGGAGTCCAGCGCTGCCGGTGTGGCGCGCGCCGTCATCAGGCGTTCGAGCAGGCCGGGGTCCCGCGCCAGAAGGTCGGCAACGAAGCGGCGGTCGAGTGCGACCAAGCCCTCGCGCGTGGCGAGATTGGAGAAGGTCGAGCCGTAGCCAAGCGTCATCGCGTCCATCGGTATCCTCGTATTGGGCAAGTTCTGGGTATCAGGCGAGTTTGGTGATCAGAGTTAGAAATAGGCGTTGTTCGCGTTCGTTCAGCGGGGCCAGCGTGGCGACAGTGATCTTTTTCGCGACCGGCACAGCAGTCGCGGCAAGCGCACGGCCCTCCGACGTCGCAGTAAGCACGACGGTGCGGCGGTCGAGCGGGTCTGCCGCCGTGCTGGCAAGGCCACGCGCCACGAGGCGGCGCACCACGCCCTGAATCGTGGCCGGGTCCATCGCCGCCAGACGGCCGAGATGGTTCTGAGTCACGCGGCCGAGTTCGACGATCTTGACCAAGGCGGTGAACTGGGTCGGGGTAAGTTCAAATGCCGCCATCGCATCCTGGAACAACGCGGTATGGCGCTGGTGGGCGCGGCGGAGGAGATGTCCGGCTTGGCTTTCGACAGCATATTCGCCGAGCGGGGGCGGAAGGACAGTCGTGAGCATAGTCAGGATGTAGGGAGAGATTCGTTCGCAGGCAAATGATCTTCGGATTATTTGAGAAGGTTGTGGATGCGAGGTGCCTCGCGGGTCTGAACCCCGTGGTTGACGACACGAAAAAGGCGCCCGGTTGCCCGGACGCCTTGTTGTCGTGACAGCGTTCGAGCGGTCAGTGCGCCGAGGCGCCCTCCGCGCCGATGCCGGTCTGCGAGCGCACGTATTGCGCGTCGAAGGCGGCGCGCTCGGCCATCGCGGTCCGGCTGGTGTCCAGCTTGGAAACCACGAAGCAGACCAGGAAG
>JANXXW010000093.1 GCA_025350425.1 Rhodospirillales bacterium | reverse complement strand
TGACGTTGGCCGGCGCGAAGCTCGGCGAGGTCGCGACCCACGACACCGACGCCGGGCGCGATCTCGCCGACGTGCAGCAGGACATACTCGCGATCGTCAAGCACGCGGGCAAGTCGTTCCCATGGGGCTGGTACGAGGAAGGCTATAATAAGGAGCCGAACGAGCCGGCGAGTGCCCCAAGCGGGGGGTCCCACCTGAGCTACATCGGCCATCACAACGGACCGCAGTATTTCGGCTACATCACCAACAACACGGAGATGTCGTCCAGCCTGCATGGGCTCGGCGACTTCTTCACCGATGTCGCGGCCAAGAAGCTGCCCGACTCGGGGGGCGTGTTTTACGTGCGGGGCGGCTACACCGATATCACCGGCCAGAAACCGGCCTGGAACGACGGCAGCCCGGAAGCAACGATCGTGCAGCGCCTGTTTCAGGGCGACGACGACCATCCCGGCTATGCCGACAGCGAGCTTTCTGAAGGCCTCGTCGCCCGTTCTGTCAACGCCATCGCGCGTAGCCCGTACTGGGACCAAAGCGTGACGATCATCACGTACGACGAATCGGAAGGTTCCTACGATCATGTGCCACCGCGCATCCTGTCGTTCGATCCGGCGGGCGTGCCGCTCAGCCGAGGCCCGCGCATTCCGTTGGTGATGGTCGGGCCGTATGTCCGCGCGCACGCCGTCTCGCGGGAGGAAGGCGACCATAACTCAGTGATCGCTCTCATCGACACGCTGTTCGACCTGCCGCCGTTGGCCGAACTGCCGGACGAGTTGCAGGCGCGTATCGATGGGCGCCAGCCGCGCTTCAACGGGCCGAACGGCTTCGTGCAGGAGAACCTCGGTCCACATGATTCGCGCACGCCAGGCACGTCCAACCTGCTCTCCGGTTTCGATCCTGCGCGTCTGCGGGGAGATGTGCCGCCGCTGCCGCCATCCTACGCGGAACTGCCGGACGAGGTGGTCCGGACCTTGCCGCATTACGCTGGCCATGGATGCAGCGCCTTGGGAATAACAACGACGGACCGGTTGGGGAATGTCGCGAACCCGATACCAGCCGACTTCAACCCGCGCCCGTTAAGCAATCCCAGCACTGTACGTTAGAGGTTAATGCGCGCCATGCTCGACAATCTGAAGGCCAACAACCGCGCCTGGGCGAAGCGGAAGATCGCGACGGATGCCGGGTTCTTCGAGCGCCTGGTAGGCCAGCAGGCGCCGGAATACCTGTGGATCGGCTGCTCCGACAGCCGCGTGCCCGCCAATGAAATTGTGGACCTGGATCCGGGCGAGATGTTCGTGCATCGCAACGTAGCCAACCTGGCTCCGCCGCAGGACGCCAATTACCTCTCGGTTCTGCAGTTCGCGGTAGATGTCATCAAGGTCAAGCACGTCCTAGTGGTGGGCCATTACGGTTGCGGTGGCGTTGCGGCTGCGGTGGATGGCACGCGGCGCGGCCTGGTCGATCATTGGCTGCATCCCATCCGTGAAGTCCAGCAGGATCACCGCCACGAACTGGACGCAATTGCCGAACCGCGCGCAAGGCTAAACCGCCTATGCGAACTCAACGTCATCCGTCAGGTGCGGAACGTGGCATCGGATGTGTTCGTGCAGGATGCCTGGGCACGCGGTCAGGAATTGAGCGTGCACGGGTGGGTGTATGCGCTGACCAACGGGCTGGTGACTGATCTGGATGTCACCGTGAGCGGGCCGCAAGCGCTCGACGATTAATTGGATGATTAATCGCCGGGCGCGCGCCTGAAGGTGTTTGCCAGTCCCTCGGCCAGTGGGATGGGCCGGATGCCGAGCTCTGAGAACATCGGGCCGACCGGGAAGGCTTTGTCCTCCATCAGCCGCCGGACCTCATCGGCCCGGATGCGGGGTAGGAACGGGAGCACGGCGGTGAGCGCCGCGCCAGCCATAAGCAGCGTGGCAGGCGCTCCAAGGATATGCGGTGCGCGAACGCCCGAGGCGTGGGCGACCGCGGCAACGAAGTCGGCGTAGGGCAGGGCGGTGGGGCCGGCGATGACCAGCGTGTGCGGACCTGACCACACGACGCCCAGAGCGGCCACGACGCTGCGCGTCACGTCGTCCTGGTAGATCGGCTGCACCAACGCCCGGCCCCGGTTGGGCAAGGGGAGAACAGGGGTGCGTCGAAGCAGGGCGGCAAGGCGGCGCACGTTGTCCTCCCCGGCGGCGCCGTAGATCATGGTCGGGTGCAGCATGACGCCGTTCCGGCCGGACGCGAGGAAAGCAGCCTCGCCGCTCCGCACGCCCTCGCCGTGATTGTCGAGCCATTTCGTATAGCGCCGCGTGCTGCCGAGCAGCACGAACTGGCTGGCCTGACGCGCGGAGGCAAGGATCTTGGCGGTGTGGCGGGCGTGGGCGCAGGAAACCACGCGTGTAGCCTCCCGCAGCGCCCGGTCGAGCGCGAAGCCGTCGCCGAGATCGGCGATTCTGGGCTCACCGGGCAGCCCGCCCGCGCGATACTTTTCGAAGTCGCGCACGACAGGCACGAAAACTTCTCCGGCTGCGAGCAGGGCGAGGCAAATTGCGCGACCGGAGCGGCCCGTCGCGCCGACGACGTGGACAGGGTCAGTCACAGGCGGCAAAACTTTCAGTCACTTCAACAACATAAAGACCCGGCACGCCTGGGGCAAACTTGTGGTATCTCGTTACCACACAGGTAATCCCTTGACCGATACTCATCCTTCACCCATAAGCCGCAATCTGTTTGAGGGACTTGACGCTATGAAGACAACCGTCTCGCTGAAGCCAGTGGACGTGCGGAAGGATTGGGTGCTGATTGATGCCGAGGGACTTGTTCTCGGTCGATTGGCAGCGGTCATCGCACAGCGCCTGCGTGGCAAGCATAAGCCGCAGTTTACCCCGCATGTCGATTGCGGCGACAACATCGTTGTGATCAACGCTGGCAAGGTCGAAGTGACCGGCAACAAGGCCGACCAGTCAATCTTTTACTATCACACCGGGTTTGCCGGCGGCATCAAGGGCCGCAGCGTGAAGGAGCGTCTGGAAAGCGCGCATCCCGAGCGTGTGCTGGAAAAGGCGGTGGAACGCATGATTACGCGCGGGCCGTTGCAGCGCAAGCAGATGAAGCACCTGCATGTATTCGCCGGCGATACCCACACCCATGCCGGGCAACAGCCTGTGATGCTTGATGTCGGCGCCATGAACACGAAGAACCGGAGAGTCTGAACCCATGTCCGGAACAACGAGCCGTACCCTCGCCGACCTCAAGGACCTCGCGGTCGCTACCGCGATCCCGTCCGACAC
>JANXXW010000081.1 GCA_025350425.1 Rhodospirillales bacterium | reverse complement strand
AATCCTTCCTGCGTCATGCTCAAGCACGAGGACTGGCCCGGCCTCGACAAGAGGAAGAACGATTACCGCCGGGGCAGCATCTGGTGCGGGACTGGCCAGTGCTGGATCTGGGGCGGCAGCCGGCGATCCCACGGGAGAAATGGGAGTTGCGGGTGTTCGGAGCGGTCGAGCAGCCGATCACGCTGGATTGGAGCGCCTTCGCCGCAATGCCGCAGCGGCGCGAGGTCTCGGACATCCATTGCGTGACGACATGGTCGCGCTACGACAACAGGTGGGACGGCGTTTCCACCCGCGACCTGCTGGATGCCTGTAGGCCCAAGGCCGGGGCCGATTTCATCGTGCTGCACAGCTATGACGGCTACACCACCAACATCGAACTACGCGATTTCGCCGCTGAGAACGCGATGCTGGCACATAGCTGGGAGGATGCTCCGCTGACCGAGGAACATGGCGGGCCGGTGCGCCTGGTGGTGCCGCATCTGTATTTCTGGAAGTCCTCCAAGTGGCTGCACCGGATCGAGTTCCGCACCGAGGCGCGGGCCGGCTACTGGGAAGTGAACGGCTATGCCATGCGCGGCGATCCCTGGATCGAGGAACGCTATTCGGAGGTCAACCCAGCGTCGGACAGGCTTTGACTGCTCCCACCGCCCGTTCCAGGCGGCTATATCTGACGGCGTTGATCGTCGCCTCCGCGATGTTCATGGAACAGGTCGACGGCACCGTGCTGGCCACCGCGTTGCCGACCATGGCGCGATCGTTCAACACCGAGCCGCTGCACATGAACGTGGCGCTCACGTCCTACCTGCTGAGCCTCGCGGTTTTCATCCCGGTGAGCGGGACGGCGGCGGACCGGTTCGGTGCGCGCACCGTGTTCCGGGCCGCGATCGCGCTGTTCACGATCGGTTCGATACTCTGTGCACAGTCACCGACGCTTTCGTTCCTGATCGCGTCGCGCGTCCTCCAGGGGATCGGCGGCGCAATGATGGTGCCGGTCGGGCGGCTGGTGCTGATCCGCTCAGCGTCCAAGGCGGAGCTGATCACCGCGATGACGTGGCTGATGATCCCGGCAACAATCGGCCCGGTGCTGGGACCGCCGATCGGCGGGTTCATCGTGGACACTCTCAACTGGCGCTGGATCTTCTACATCAACGTGCCGATCGGCGTGATCGGCCTGATCCTGGTGACGCTGTTCATCGACGACGTGCGGGAGAAGGAGCCTGGGCGCTTCGACTTCCAGGGTTTCGTGCTGAGCGGCATCGCCCTGGCGTCACTGATGTTCGGGCTGGAGCTGGCGAGCCGGGGCGTGGGATCGGTGGTGGAGACCGGCGCATTGCTGGCGATCGGCGTGGCGAGCGGCGGGCTTTATTGGTGGCATTCGCGCGGACACCCGCATCCAATCCTGGATTTCTCGCTGATGCGCGTGCCGACATTCGGGATTTCCGTGTTGGCGGGCGCGCTGTCGCGCATTGCGGTGGGAGCGATGCCGTTCCTGCTGCCGATGATGCTGCAGATCGGCTTCGGGATGTCGGCAACCGCAAGCGGGATGATCACCTTCGCGAGCGCCGCCGGCTCCCTCCTGGTGCGGCTCGCGGCACGGCAGATCCTGAAGCGGATCGGGTTTCGCAACACGCTGGTTTGGGTGGGGTTCATCGCCACGTTGCTGTTGGGGAGTTCGGCGGCGTTCCGGCCGAGTTGGCCGTTGGCGGCGATCTATGCCGTGCTGGTAATAGGCGGCTTTTTCCAGTCGTTGCAGTTCATGGCCTACAACACCATCGCCTATGCCGACATCCAGCGCAGCAAGATGAGCGCTGCGACAAGTTTCTACACGACGTTCCAGCAGCTATGCATCTCGCTCGGCATCGCCACGGCTGCGGCGGCATTGGCGGGTTCGATGTTCGTGGCGAGACACACGGCGCCGGCGCTGTCCGATTTCACCGCCGCTTTCCTGCTGGTGGCGGCAATCGCGTTGTTCGCGCCGTTGATATCGTGGCGGTTGGACGCCGATGCCGGGGCGGAGTTGAGCGGGCAACTGGTAAAACTAAAGACGGCAGCATTGCGGGCCGACCCAGCACCGCTCCCTCCCCCCGTGAGAGAGAGGGTTGGGATGAGGGGTGAACCACCCCCACGTGCGGAGTCGGACCATTCACTCGTGTCCTCTCCCTCTCCCTCAAGGAGAGAGGGAGAGGTGGTTTAGGCGGCGGCTACTCTCGCGGCACAGAACTTGAACTCGGGGATTTTACCGACCGGGTCCAGGGCTGGATTGGTGAGCAGGTTGGCGGCGGCTTCGGCGTAGCAGAACGGAATAAACACCATGTTCGCGGGCACGTCGCGGTCCGCGCGGGCCTTGATTGTAATGGTGCCTCGGCGGGTCTGGACACGGATATCGCTGCCCGCGTGCAGGCCACGGCGGCCGAGTTCCTGCGGGGAGAGGAAGGCATATGCCTCGGGCTCGATGTCGTCGAGCGCCTTGGCGCGACGGGTCATGGAGCCGGTGTGCCAGTGCTCGAGCACGCGGCCGGTGGACAGCACCATGTCGAACTCGGTGTCCGGCAGCTCATCTGGCGGCAAGACCGAGGCAGCAACCAGCTTCGCGCGGCCGTTGGCGGTGGGGAAGCCGTTGGCGAAGATAATCTCGTTGCCGGGCTTGTCTGGGGCATCGACGGGGTAAGTGACGGCCCCTTCCCGCTCCAGGCGCTCCCAGGTGATGTTGGCCATCGAGGGCATGGTACTGGCCATTTCGGCGAATACCTCGGCCGGGCCCTCATAGTTCCAGCCGAGGCCCATGCGGCGGGCGATCTCCTGGATGATCCAGAGGTCCTGGCGCGCATTGCCGGGCGGCGGCAACACGGGGCGAGCGAGTTGCACGCGGCGGTCGGTGTTAGTGAAGGTACCGGCCTTTTCGGCGAAGGCGGAGGCAGGCAGCACGACATCGGCGTGAAACGCGGTCTCGGTCAGAAACAGGTCCTGCACGACGAGGTGTTCGAGTTTCGCCAACGCGGTTCGGGCGAAGTTGAGGTCGGGGTCGGACATCGCAGGGTTCTCGCCCTCGACATACAGGCCGGTGATCTCGCCGTGCTGGATGGCGTGCATGATCTCCACCACGGTGAGGCCAGGCTGACGATCGAGATGAGTCTGCCAAAGCTCCTCGAGGAAGCCGCGCACGCGGTCGTCACCGACAGGCTGGTAGTCGGGGAACACCATCGGGATAAGGCCCGCGTCCGACGCGCCCTGGACGTTGTTCTGGCCGCGCAAAGGATGCAGGCCGGCGCCGGGGCGGCCGATCTGGCCGGTGATCAGCGCGAGCGCGATGAGGCAGCGCGAGTTATCGGTGCCGTGAACGTGCTGGGAGATGCCCATGCCCCAGAACACCAACGACGCGCGGGATTTGGCATAGGCGCGCGCCACGGTGCGAAGGATTGCGGCGGACACGCCGCAGACATCGGCCATCTTCTCGGGCGAGAAATCCTTGAGGCGAGCGGCGAGATCCTCAAAACCTTCGGTGTGAGCCTGCACGTATTGCTGGTCGACGAGGCCCTCCTCCACGATGGTGTGCAGGATGGCGTTGAGCAACGCGACGTCGGTGCCTGGCTTGAATTGCAGGTTCCAGGTGGCGAAGCGCGAGAGTGCCTGGCCGCGCGGGTCGATAACTATGAGCTTCGCGCCGTTCCGCACGGCGTTCTTGATAAAGGTGGCGGCAACCGGGTGATTCACGGTCGGGTTGCAGCCGATGACCATGATGATCTCGGCGTCGAGCGCCGCCGAGAATGGCGCAGTCACGGAGCCGGAATTAAGCCCCTCCATCAAGGCAGCGACCGAGGAGGCATGGCAAAGCCGTGTGCAGTGATCGACGTTGTTGGTGCCGAAGCCGGTGCGGACGAGCTTCTGGAACAGATAGGCTTCCTCGTTGGAGCCCTTGGCGCTGCCGAAGCCGGCCAGCGCGTTGCCGCCGCGTGCCGTACGTATCGCAGTGAAGCCACCGGCCGCGCGGTCCAGCGCTTCCTCCCAGGTGGCTTCGCGGAAATGCGTCCACGGGTTGGCGGGATCGACGGAGTCGTTGGCGTCCTTGGCCACGCCATCGATACGGATCAGTGGCTTGGTCAGGCGATGCGGATGATGGATGTAGTCGAAGCCAAAGCGGCCCTTGACGCATAGGCGGTTGTGGTTGGCGGGACCGTCGCGGCCCTCGACATGCAGGATGCGATCACCCTTGACGTGGTAGGTCATCTGGCAGCCGACGCCGCAATACGGGCACAGGCTGTCTACCGCGCGGTCGGCGTATTGGGTGCGGACGCTGTTTTCCAGCAATGCCGACGGCATCAGGGCGCCGGTCGGACAGGCCTGGACGCATTCGCCGCACGCGACGCAGGTGCTGTCTCCCATGGCGTCGTCGAAATCGAACACGATCTTCTCGCGGTTGCCGCGATGGGCCATGCCGATGACGTCGTTCATCTGCACCTCGCGGCAGGCGCGCACGCACAGGCCGCATTGGATGCAGGCATCGAGGTTGACCGCCATCGCAGTGTGGCTGTTATCCGAGTTCCAACGATGGGCGCCCGGGAAGCGGGAATCCTCCAGGCCGACCTTGTCAACCCACTTGCGGAATTTCGAGACCGGATCAGGAGAGTTTTCAATCGCCGGCTGGTCGGCTAGGAGCAGTTCCATGACCATCTTGCGGGCGCTGACCGCGCGCGGGCTGGCGGTGGTGACGCGCATTCCCTGGGCGGGCGTACGCATGCAGGAGGGGGCGAGGACGCGCTCGCCGGCGATCTCGACCATGCAGGCGCGGCAGTTGCCGTCGGCGCGGTAGCTAGGCTCCGAGGAGTAGCAGAGATGCGGGATCTCGATGCCCTGACGGGCGGCGACCTGGAAGATGGTCTCGCCGGCAGCGGCTTCGATCTGGGTGCCGTCAAGTTCGAAGGTAATCATGGGGGTGAGTCCGGATGACAGAGGGGCGCGCAATGACGATGTTTTCGTCATGCCGCGAACTCCTCGGGGAAATAGCGCATCAGCGTCAGCAGCGGGTTCGGGGCGGCCTGACCGAGGCCGCAGATGGAGGCGTCGCGCATGGTGGTGGCGAGTTCCTGCAACAACGGCTGGTCCCATTCGGGCTGCGACATCAGGGCGACGGCCTTTTCCGTACCGACACGGCACGGGGTACACTGGCCGCAGCTTTCTTCCTGGAAGAAGCGCATGAGATTGAGGGCGACCGCGCGCATGTCGTCATGATCGGACAACACCACGACTGCGGCAGAGCCGATGAAGCAGCCGTGCTTTTCGAGTGTGCCGAAATCCAGCGGAACGTCATCAAGGCGCGCGGGCAAAATGCCCCCGGACGCGCCACCGGGCAGGTAGCCGCGCAACGTATGGCCCTCAGCCATGCCCTCGCAGTATTCATCCACCAATTCACGCAAGGTAATGCCTGCGGGAGCCAGCTTCACACCAGGTTTTTTCACGCGGCCGGACACAGAATAGCTGCGTAGGCCAGTGCGCCCGTGGCGGCCCTGACCAGTCCACCAATCCGGGCCGTTTTCGAGCAGGTCACGCACCCACCACAGAGTTTCAACATTGTTGGCCAACGTGGGCTGGCCGAACAGACCTTCCTGATAGATGAAGGGAGGCTTGTGCCGAGGCAGGCCGCGCTTGCCTTCGATGCTCTCGATCATCGCGGATTCCTCGCCACAGATATAGGCGCCCGCACCGCGGCGCAGGTGGATCTTGGGGCTGGCGCCGATCGGGAGTTTGGCGATCTCGGTGTGCAGTATCTGGCGTCCGGCGGGATACTCATCGCGGAGGTAGATATAGATTTCCTTGGCGTCGACGATGTGGGCGGCGATCAACATGCCCTCGATGAAGCGATGCGGATCGCGCTCCAGGTAGTATCGGTCCTTGAAGGTGCCGGGCTCACCTTCGTCGCCGTTCACAACCATCAGCTTGGTGCCGGGCTGGTCCCGCACCGTGCGCCACTTGCGTCCGGTTGGAAAACCAGCGCCGCCCAGGCCAACGAGCTTTGCGCTGTCAAGCCGTTCCAAAATCGCGTCGGCGGTGAGTTCGCCCGACAAAAGTTGGTTCAGCGATGTATAGCCGCCGGTCGCGACATAGGCTTCGTAGGTGACGTATTCGCCCATACGCGGATGGGTTTCGTGACGGGACGCGATGGCCAGCACTTCGGCGGCGGTCGCGTGGTCCACGAGATTGTGACCGACCTCGGCGACGGGTGCGTAATCGCAACGTCCGATGCAAGGGACGCGGACCACGCGCGCATCCGTGCCGGCGGAGATGGCGGCGGCGAGCGCATCACCACCCGCCATCATGCAACTGATGCTTTCGCAGACACGTATAACCATCGAAGGGGCCGCTTCGTCGGTGACGTGGAAGTGGGCGTAGAAGGTGGCGACCTCGTAAACTTCGGCCAACGCCATCCGCATCTCATCCGCCAGCGCGGTCAGATGAGCGGTGGAAATGCGGAGATAGCGATCCTGAATCAAGTGGAGATGTTCGATCAACAGGTCTCGGCGGCGCGGCTTGTCGGCGAGCAGATCGAGAACCTCATGCCTGGCCTGGGGATCGACTTGACGCCCCTTGGGAGTCGACCGGCCCCGGCGGGTTGCCGCTCCGGGATGCCTACCCGTTTCTCTAGTAGTTAGAACGATATCATTCATCCAGCGTTCTCCCGACCGGGCTCAAGTGAGTCCCGGACTTGTCATGTGAAGTATAGCCTTGAACATTGCGTGACGAGACTTTAATCAATTATCCGCATAACGGTAACAAAACCGTCAGAGAAGGGTAGAATCAAAGAATGGCTTTTCTGGACAGAGGGCGGACAGTGGCGCCTGCTGGCTTCAACCGCTTCATGGTGCCGCCGGCGGCGCTTGCAGTACATTTGTCGATCGGGTCTGCTTACGCGTTTTCCCCTTTCAACCTCCCGCTCAGCCGACTTATCGGGGTGACGCAATCGGCCCCGGGGGACTGGACACTGTCGCAGCTGGGTTGGGTGTTTTCGCTGGCAATCGTATTCCTCGGGCTGTCGGCGGCGACGTTCGGACGCTGGGTGGAAAGGGTTGGCCCGCGCATGGCCATGTTCACCTCAGCGCTATGCTTCTCGGGCGGGTTCTTTGTATCCGCCATCGGCATCTCGACTCACCAACTTTGGATTATGTACCTCGGCTACGGCGTATTGGGCGGCTGCGGACTTGGCATTGGATACATTTCACCGGTCTCTACGCTTATCAAGTGGTTCCCTGACCGCCCTGGAATGGCCACAGGAATGGCCATCATGGGCTTTGGTGGCGGCGCGCTGATCGCCTCACCTATGGAGGTGGCCCTGATGAACCACTTTCACACCGCGACCTCGGCCGGCGTGACGGAAACCTTCATCACAATGGGCGCCATCTATCTGATATTCATGATGTTCGGTGCCGCGATCGTGCGGGTGCCGGCGCCTGGCTGGAAGCCAGAGGGCTTCGTGCCGATGCAGATCTCGACCAAGATGATCACCACCGCCAACGTCCATGCCAGCCAGGCACTCCGCACCCCGCAATTCTACCTGTTGTGGGGCGTGCTGTGCCTGAACGTAACGGCCGGGATCGGAGTGCTCGGACAGGCCTCGCCGATGATCCAGGAGATGTTTCCGGGGCAGGTCACGGCGGCAGCGGCGGCGGGTTTCGTGGGGCTGCTCAGCCTGTTCAACATGGGTGGGCGGTTCTTCTGGTCCACCATCTCGGATTCGATCGGACGCCGCGCGACCTACATGATCTTCTTCGTGCTCGGTATTGTGCTGTATGCGACGGTGCCCTTGGTTGGGCACACGGGATCCATCACGTTGTTCGTGCTGCTGTTCGGGGTGATCCTGAGCATGTACGGCGGCGGGTTCGCGGCCATCCCGGCCTACCTGAAGGACGTGTTCGGAACCATGCACGTAGGTGCCATCCACGGACGGCTGCTTACGGCGTGGAGCACCGCAGGCGTGCTGGGTCCGGTGTTGGTGAACTACATCCGCGAGTATCAGATCTCGCATGGCGTGGCCAAGGCGGATGCTTATTCCGTAACGATGTATATCATGGCCGGCCTGTTGTTCGTAGGCTTCCTGTGCAACTTCTTCATGTCGGCGGTGAACCGCAAACATCACTTCGCCGGTGCGGCAAATGCCCCGAGCGAAGGCATCCGGGAAGGAGCACGGGCATGAGCACCCGCATGGTCATATCGTGGCTGGTGGTAGGGATACCACTAGTTTGGGGCGTCTGGCGGACAGTGCTGAACGCGTCTTTGCTGTTTGGATGATCGCAACGCGTGATGGAACGCGCTCTGCCAATTCACCCCACAGGTAGGGTGAATTGGCGGGCATGATCCGCCACGGTCAGCGTAGGGTGGCGCCGGTTGCCTTGTTGACGGCAGTGACGACCTTGGCGCAGGCCGCATCGATTTCCAGGTCAGTCAAGGTGCGGTCATGCGGCTGGAAAGTAACTTCGAGGCCGAGCGATTTTTGGTTGGCGCCGAGATCGTAGACGTCGAATAACACGACCGTTGCAATGAGCGTGCGCTCCGCCCCCCGCGCAGCTCGCAGGAGCGACTCTGCCGGGGTAGCGGCATCGACCACGAACGCGAAATCCCGGCGCAACGGTTGGAACGCGGACGGGTTCGGGGAGCTTTTACGGCGGCGTTTCGGGTCCGCGATGGCGTCGAGATAGATCTCGAACGCTGCGACGGGTCCGGGCAACCCGAGTTCGGCCAGCACGCGCGGATGCAGTTCACCGAAGCTGGCGAGAATGGTTTTCGGACCCTGGCGCAGGATGCCGGAGCGGCCAGGATGATAAAAGCCGGGTGCATCGAGGCTGGTGGTGATCGCCTCCATGGGCACGCCGAGGGCCACCAGCACCGCAAGCGCGTCGCCCCGCGCGTCAATCGCGTCGGGCGACCGGGATGGTTCGTTCCAATGACGCGGCGTGCTGCCAGCGCGCAGGCCGCTCGCGACCTGGAGCTGGGCCTCGGGCGTGGTGCCGCGAAAGGCTGGACCGACCTCGAACAAGGCGGCATCGGGGTAGCCGCGCGCCGCGTTGCGCTGGGCCGCGAGAGCCAGGGTGGCGAGCGGCGTCGGGCGCATCTGATCGAGATCGGATGCGATCGGGTTCACCAGACGAAGCGTCGGGTCATCCAGGCCGAACAACGCGGCGTGTTTGGCGGCCACGAAGCTGAACGTGACGCATTCGACGAGGCCGCGTGCGGCCAGGATGCGCCGCGCGAGGGAGGCGCGGGACTGGCGTGGAGTAAGGGTCGCCAGCGGCACCGGGTCGAGCGGCGGCAACGAAACCGCTGGGACGATGCCGAGGCCTTTGAGACGGAGGATTTCCTCCACCAGATCGGCCTCGGGTTCCATCACCTCGCGACCCTCGGCCGATCTGGCAGCGCGATCCGGAGCGAGCGTGGGAGATTGGTCAAGCGGGCCGGCGGCAGCGATGTCGTTGCGCCAGGACGGCACGTTCACGGTAACGGTGGCAGCGTCCCGGGCGGCGACGGTGAAGCCGAGGCGTTCGAGCAGCGCCACGGATTCGTCCGGCGGAACGGCGAGGCCTCCGAGTTTCTCCGGCGCATCGAAGCGCATGGTGGCGGTGCGCGCCCAGGCGGGTTCGGCCCCGGCGGAGACGATTTCGCTGGGTTCGCCGCCGCAGAGATCGAGGATCATACGGGTGACGGCCTCGATCGCACCGGGCATGAGGGCCGGGTCAATCCCGCGCTCGAAGCGCTGTCGGGCGTCGGACACGATCTGATGGCGGCGGCCGCCCATCGCCACGTGGACGGGATCGAAC
Organism: Rhodospirillales bacterium; assembly: GCA_025350425.1. Lineage (GTDB taxonomy): Bacteria > Pseudomonadota > Alphaproteobacteria > Acetobacterales > Acetobacteraceae > JANXTF01. The sequence goes on along the minus strand of JANXXW010000081.1, from coordinate 1,493 downwards.
AGCGCGCATTCGACGAACACCTCGGTGGTGGTTTCGTCGCATCCGGTGGCCTCGCCGCCCATGACGCCGGCCAGGGATTGCACGCCGGCGGCATCGGCGATGACGCAATCCTCGGCGGTGGCGGTGTAGTCGCGGCCGTTCAACGCGCGGAAACTTTCGCCGGCGCCGGCGCGGAAAATGAGCGTGTCGCCGGCCACCTTGATGGCGTCGAACACATGAAGCGGACGCCCGAGGTCGATGGTGAAGAAGTTGGTGATGTCGACCAGCGTGTTGATCGGGCGCAGGCCGATGGACACGAGACGATCCTGCAGCCATTTCGGGCTGGGTCCGTTGCGCAGGCCTCGGATGGTGCGGCCGAGCACCCAGGGGCAGGCGTCGGGCATCTCGATGGCCCAATGCAGCCGACTGGCGACCAATGGCTGAATAGGTATGAGGGATAACTGTTTCAGCGTTCCATGGCCGGCGGCGGCAAGGTCGCGGGCGACGCCACGCACGCTCAGCGCATCGCCACGGTTTGGGGTAATGCTGATCTCGATCACGGGGTCGCCGAGACCGATATAATCGGCATATGGCATACCTATCGGGGCATCCTCGGGGAGGTCCACAATGCCGGAATGGTCCTCACCGAGGCCCATTTCGCGCATGGAAAGCAGCATTCCGGCGCTATTTACGCCCCTGATTTCGCCGATTTTCAGCACGATTCCGGTGCTGGGAATAACGCTTCCAGGGGGTGCGAACACGCCTTTCAGCCCGGTTCGGGCATTGGGCGCACCGCACACGACGGTCACGATTCCAGCTCCGGTATCAACCGTACAGACCCGCAGCCGATCAGCATTCGGATGCTGCACGGCTTCGATGACATGAACCACGCGGAACGGCGCCAGAGCCGCCGCGCGATCCTCGATGCCTTCCAGTTCGAGGCCGATATCGGTCAGGCCATCGGTAAGGGTGGCCAGATCGGCATCGGTTTCGAGGTGCGTCTTCAGCCAGGAGAGGGTGAATTTCACGATCCTACCCCTTCGTGCAACATCGCTGGCGCCAGCGCGCTGAAACCGTAATGCCGCAGCCAGCGCAGATCGCTTTCGTAAAACGGACGCAGGTCGGGGATGCCGAGTTTCAGCATCGTGACCCGTTCGATGCCCATGCCGAACGCGAAACCCTGCCACTCCCGCGCATCGATGCCGCAATTGGCCAGCACCTTGGGGTGCACCATGCCGCTGCCGAGAATCTCCAGCCAATCGCCGCCGCCCCCTAGCTCGCCGGTGCGGCGGTTCCAGCCGATATCGACCTCCATGGACGGCTCGGTGAACGGGAAATAGCTGGAGCGGAAGCGCATCGGCAGCAAGGGCAGGCCGAAGAACGCGCGCAGGAAGTCGGTCAGGCAGCCCTTGAGGTGGCCGAGCGTGAGGTCGCGGGCCAGCGCCAAGCCCTCAACCTGGTGGAACATGGGTGAATGCGTGGCGTCGTGGTCGCTGCGATAGGTCCGGCCGGGG
>JANXXW010000054.1 GCA_025350425.1 Rhodospirillales bacterium | reverse complement strand
GACCGAAAACCCCGTCCACCCACGCCGACCGGCCACAATGCGGCGAGATCCGCGAAAGCCACCTGATCCAGGTCGAGCGTGATGTCAGCGACGAGGTGCCCGGCTCTGCGCGTCCCCAGAAGATGGCCGTGGACAAGGGTTTTCGGTCCATCTGGCCTGGGCGCAAGCTCAAGCCGTCGCAGCGTCGCCTCAAGCCGATCCATAGTCCCGTCAAGTGCCAGCGTCGCGCCCAGCAGCGGCGATGTCCCCTGCGCGATATGCGCCGTCCCGGCCCCAGCCTCGATCGTCACCGCCGCGCGGGTCGGCAGCAGGTTAGGGCCAAGATCGGCATGGCCCACCAGCGTCACCGCCGCATCGAGCGCCGCGAGGGGAGCGAAAGCCGGCGCCAGGCTCGCCAGCCGCGCCGGATTGAATGGCGAAACCTGGAAATCGACCGCGCTGGCCAGGCCCGCCGATTTCAAATCCACGTTGATGCTCTGGTCGCCCAGGGCCAGGCTGGCGCGTGCCTGGCCCGCGATATCGCCGTCGCGTCCCCGCAACAGGTCAGCTTCGAGCATCGGTATCCGCCAGGTCACTCCGATCACACGGTCCACGACCGTCGCGGAAGCATCATGCACCCGGACCCGGCGCAACTGCTCCCACCGGACACGCCCAGCCGCGCCCTCACCTCCGCGCGCGTCCGGCTGGGCAGCCTCGCCAAGGTCGCCCAAATCCAGCGAGAACCGCCCGTTCGCCGCTCGCGTCGCGCCGACATGCGCACCGGTCACGTCGATTGAACGCGGCTCGACACGGGCCAGCAGCAGCGAGCCCATCGACAGCGCCACGTCCACGCTGACCGCCTTGGCCAGCTCCGCGCCGGAATGGTCGGTGGCCACCGCATCGACCACCCGCAGTTCCAGCGGGGCGCCCACGCCGTCGCGGAACCCGGTCCACGCCACCGACACGCCGCCGACCGCCAGATGGATCGGGCCGCCGGTGTTCACAGCGGCCTCCAGCCGATGCGCCATCCACGCCATTTCCAGCGGCCCGCGCGACAGGCGCCACGCCAGCAACGCCGAGAGGCACGCGGCCACGAACACCAGGGCCAGGGCGGCCTGCATCAGCCGGTGCAGTAGGCGCCCCGCTTGACCCGCCACGCGCCTCATCGGCAGCGTGCGGTATGCTTGTGTTTGAACGACTCCCAACAGCCGCCGATCCCGCAGCCGCCACCCGGCTGGTCGAGCGTTTCGCGGCCATCTCCCCGGCCAACGCGCGCTTCGCCCGCCAACCCGGACCGCGCGCGTTGCTCGAATGCCTCGGCGGCAACTCGCCCTACCTCGCCGACCTCGCCGCGCGGGAGCACGAGGCCATACGTCGTCTGGCGCGGACCGGGCCGGACGCGCTGGTCGCACGCGCGCTGGCCGAACTCCGCCGCGTACCCGCCGCAGCGCCACGCGCTGCCATCGCGCACGCCTTGCGCCGCGCCAAACGCGTGACGGCGCTGGCCGTCGCGGTGGCAGACATCGCCGGGCTGTGGACGCTGGAACAGGTCACCGCCGCGCTGTCGGACCTGGCCGAGGGCACCCTGCGGACGGCGGTGGCGCATCTGTTGCTGGAGGCTCACGCTCGGGGAGACCTGCGACTGCCGAAGCCGCGCCAGCCGGAAACCGGATGCGGCTTTGTGGTCCTCGGCATGGGCAAGCTGGGTGCTCGCGAGTTGAATTATTCCAGCGATATCGACCTCGTGCTTCTGCACAACCCGGAAGCGGGCGTGTACCAGGGCGGTTCTCCCGCCGTCTTCTATACACGCCTCGCGCGCGGCCTAGTTGCGCTGATGGAAACGCGGGACGCCGACGGCTACGTATTCCGCACCGACCTCCGCCTGCGCCCAGACCCCGCCGCGACGCCGCCCTGCATCTCGGTGGCTGCCGCCATCGGCTACTACGAGAGCATGGGCCAGAACTGGGAACGCGCCGCCATGATCAAGGCGCGCCCGGTTGCCGGCGACCTTGCGGTGGGTGCGGATTTCCTCGCCGCCATCCGCCCGTTCGTGTGGCGACGCCACCTCGATTTCGCCGCCCTCGCCGACATCCATGCCATGAAGCGACGCATCGACGCCCACCGCGACACTGGGCTTGGGAATGGCGCCGACCCCGTTGCCCGCATCGCCGGTCACAACGTCAAGCTCGGCGAGGGCGGTATCCGCGAGATCGAGTTTTACGTGCAGGCACTCCAAATGGTGTGGGGCGGCCGCGATCCCGGCCTGCGTGGCAACCGAACCGTCGATGTCATGAAGCAACTGGTCGCCGCCGGCCATCTCGGCCGCAGCCCCGCCAACGAGCTTACCGCCGCCTACCGCTATCTCCGCCGCGTCGAGCACCGGTTGCAGATGGTAGCGGACCGGCAGACCCATACGTTGCCGCAACAACGAGACGCGCTGGCCGCCTTCGCGACCTTCATGGGCGCGGCCAATGTCGCCGGCTTCGCCCGCACCCTGCTGCGCCATCTCGATCGCGTTCGCCTTCATTACGCCGCGTTGTTCGAAACCGGCGATGCCGAGAACGAGGCGGCCCACCCCGGCCTCGATTTCGGCAGCCTTGGTTGGGACGACGAGGCGGCGGCGCCAACCACCCTGGCCGCACTCGTGGGGATGGGTTACGCCAATCCCCTGCCGGTGCTGGCCGCCGTGCGGGTATGGCAATCCGGGCTGCCCCGCGCGCTGCGTTCCCAGATCGCGCGCCAACTCATGACGCAGCTTCTGCCGCGCATCCTGCGCTCTCTCGGCCGCCAACGGGATGCCGATGCCACGTTCCGCCGCTTCGATGCCTTCCTCACCAGCCTGCCTGCGGGCGTGCAGCTTCTCTCGCTTATCCAGCGCAACCCACCACTGCTCGGCCGCCTCGCCGCCGTGCTGGGCGCGGCCCCTTCGCTCGGCGCCCACTTGGCCAACAGCCCTTCAGCACTGGAGGGATTGCTGGCACGCGGGACCGCGCCCGATCCGGCCCAAAGTCTGCGCTCCCGCCTGTCCGGCGCCGGCATTTTGGAAGACGCGATCACCGTGATCCGCAGCACCGTGCGCGAGGAGGATTTCCGCGTCTCGGTGGCGACGCTGGACGGCCGGCTCGATGCCGATGCCGCCGGACTGGAACGCGCCACCCTCGCCGACGCGGCGTTGAGCGCCCTGTTGCCTCGCGTGCTGGCCGATTTCGAGACCCGCAACGGCCGGGTGCGCGGCGGGGCGCTCGCCCTCGTGCTGCTCGGCAAGGCCGGCGGGCGAGAGATGATGGCGGGCTCGGACCTGGATTTGATGTTCGTGTACGACCACCCGCCTGGCGTGCAGGCGAGTACCGGCGCCCGCGTGCTACCGGTCAGCCAATGGTTCATCCGCGCCGTCCATGCCGTGGTCGCCGCCATCACGGCGTATGACGCGGAAGGCCCGATGTATGCGGTGGATATGCGCCTTCGCCCCTCCGGCAACAAAGGACCCGTCGCGGTCCCTTTTGCTGCCTTCGAGCGCTATCACGCCCCCGGCGGGGCCGCATGGACCTGGGAACGCATGGCGCTCACCCGCGCCCGCGTGGTGGCCGGGCCACCTGGCCTTCGCGCCCGCCTCTCGGCTGCCATCGCCCATGGCATCGCCTCTGCCGGACCGCCGGATCGTGTGCTGGAAGACATCGCCGCCATGCGCGTCCGCATGGCCCGGGACCTGCCGCCATCCGGCCCGTGGGACGTGAAGCTCCGCCTCGGCGGGCAGGTAGAAGTCGAGTTCACCTCCCAGGCGCTGCAACTGCTCCACCCCGCCGCCGCCGATCCCACCACGCGCCGCGCGATCGAGAACCTTCGGGCGCTCGACGCCCTGACCGTAGCCGACGCCGCGCTGCTGACCGAGGCAGACCGCACGTGGCGCACGGTCCAGGGCATGCTCCGCATTGCCACCGGCACGGCTCCGCCGGACCCGCTTCCACCCGCCGTCGCCGCGATCCTGCTGCGCGGAGCGGCTGGGGCCGGAACGCGAGCCGCCGATACCGAGGAGCTTGCGGCCAGGCTGGACGGCTTGGCGCGCAGCGTTAACTCTGTGTTCAACCGCATCGTACAGAAAGGCCACCCATGAGCATCGAGATCGGCGACATCGCTCCGGATTTCACCATGCCAGCCACAGGCGGGCGCACCGTCAGCCTCGCCGCCATGAAAGGAAAAGCCTTCGCGCTCTATTTCTATCCGAAGGCCGACACTCCCGGCTGCACCAAGGAAGCCTGCGCGTTCCAGGAGGCGCTGCCAGAACTCGGCCATATCGGACTGGAGGTCATCGGCGTCTCGCCCGACAAGATGAAGCCGATCGAGAAATTCGCTGAGAAGTTCAAGCTCACCTTCCCCTTGGCCTCGGACGAGACGAAGGAAGTCGCCGAGGCTTATGGGGTGTGGGTGGAAAAATCGATGTACGGCAAGAAGTACATGGGCATGGAACGCAGCACCTTCCTGGTCGGTGCGGATGGCCGCGTGGCTCGGGTCTGGCCGAAGGTAAAGGTGGAAGGCCACGCCGCCGAAGTGATGCAGGCGGCACGTCTGATTTCGAAATGACTTCTCTAACGTAAAGTTTTGCTGGCGATACGTGGTCGTCTATACCTACAACCCGGGCCTAATTGCCTGAATGGAGCTGGCCACGATGTCGCAAACCCAAGCCAGAGCACAGACGAGAAGCGAAGCGCGTCCCGCCGAAGCCCGCATCAGGGCTGACCTCGCAGCCACCGCGCAATATCTCTCGTTTGATCCTGGCCTCTACGCGGTCGATTTCAGCGCTGCGCAATCCTCCACCACCGACGTGGGAATGCATCTGCCCTGCCTCCGCTTGGAACCGATACCGCCATCCAACCGCCAGGCCGGCCGGGCCTTCGTGTCCACCGTCTCCGAAGGTGGTTGGGTGTGGCGCGCGAGCGAGCCGACCTTCGTGTTGGTGGTCGGGGGCCAAGCTGGCGTGGTGCTGACGATCTACAAAGCTTCCGACGGCATGCCCTCGCCGCAGGTCCGTATCCGTTACCTGGGCGCCGAGGGTGCCACACCTAATTTGGCCACGGGCGCGCCCAGCCCGTCTCCAGCCGAACTGCCGGTCACAGGCCCGGTAACGGACGCGGTTCCTTTCGCCGTGCCCTTGTCCCAGTTGGTCCACGCGCGCGGGATCGGGGACATCAAGACGATCGGCACGAACTGGGCCGGTCGCCCCGGCAGCAATGCGCCTGTCGAGGGTTTCGCCATAATGCCGATCGGCGCGATCGATGCGGATTGCCTCGAATATCAGGCAGTACTGGGCAACAACTGGAACACTCCCTGGTTTTCCTCCGGCGAATTCTGCGGCAGCCGCGGCCTTGCGCTCGAGCTGCTCGGATACCGTCTGCGCCTGACCGACGCTATCGAGGCCCAATACGACTGCGCCTATTGGGGCAGCTTCGCCGGCAAAGGCATCATCGGTCCGGTCGCGAACGGGGAAGTGTGCGAAGCCGAAGGGGCGGCACTCGAAGCCATCCGCATCGTCATCACGCTTCGTGTGCCCGCCTCTGGTGACGCGGACACGAAAAAGGGCGAGCGAACC
>JANXXW010000393.1 GCA_025350425.1 Rhodospirillales bacterium | reverse complement strand
AGGCGATCACCGGCGTGCCGCAAGCCATCGCCTTCAACCGTGGCTCAGTACCCGAAGTGATCGAGGACGGACTGACCGGGTTCATCGTCGAGAACGAAGCTGAGGCCGTGGCAGCCGTAGCGCGGCTACCTGAGTTGGATCGTGGCGCCATTCGTGCCCGGTTCGAGCAGCGTTTCTCGGCGCGTCGGATGGCTGAAGACTACCTGGAAATCTACCGGGACCTGGGGCGAGTGGGCAACTTGAAAGTACCTGCGCCCCAAATGGCGGCCAGGACGCTCAGCGTGGCATAAGCATACCCGGCCCCGCGGGGCCGGGTATGGCTATTTCAGATCGGGTCCCAGCCGATCACGTCTGAGCTGCGGTCCAGGGCTACGAAGCTGCCCATCATCGCAGGCATTCCGTGCTCGGCGATGGTTTGCGGCGTCCAACCCTCGCTCCGTTGCACGCTGCGGATGGGGCGGGGTTGGCTGAAAAGGAACAGCTCGTTCATGCGGGCCGCGAACACTTGGCCGTTCACCTTCTTGGCGGCGTCCGACGCCAGATAGACCGCGAGCGGCGCGTTTTTGTCTGGTGTCATCTGCATGATGCGCTCGACCCGCGCCTTCTGCTCGGGCGTCTCGGCGGGGATGCTTGATGTCATGCGGCTCCAGGCGAATGGGGCGATGCAATTGGAGCGGACGTTATAGCGCGCCATGTCGAGCGCGATCGACTTTGAGAGCGCCACGATGCCGAGCTTGGCGGCCGAGTAGTTGGCTTGGCCGAAATTGCCGATCAGGCCGGAGGTGCTGGTCATGTGGACGTAGGCGCCGCTTTCCTGCTTTCGGAAATGCTCGGCGGCAGCGCGGCTGACGAAAAAGCTGCCGTTCAAGTGGACGTTGATAACGGACGTCCAGTCGCTTTCGGTCATGCGGTGGAAGATGACGTCGCGCAGGATGCCGGCGTTGTTCACCACCACGTCCACGCGTCCGAAACTGTCGAGAGCGCATTGCACGATGCGGCGGGCGCTGTCCCATTCCGAGACGCTTTCGGTGCAAATCGCCGCCCGGCCGCCGCGTTGCTCGATAATCTGCTTGGTTTGTTCGGCCGGTGTGCCGGAGCCGCCTTCCCCGCTCAGCGACACGCCGATATCGGCGACCACGATCTCGGCGCCCTCCAGCGCCATGGCAATCGCGATCTCGCGCCCGATTCCGCCGCCGGCTCCGGTGACTACCGCCACGCGGCCATGCAACATGCCGTTTTCAGCCATCTTGTCCGTTCCTCTGTCTTGTTACGTGCCGGATTGTTTTAGGCGCCAGATCGGTCAGGCCGGCAATTCGAGCACGTTTCGCGCGATGATGTTGCGCTGGATTTCCGATGTGCCGCCATAGATCGTGGTGGGGCGGGCCTGGATGAACGCGCCGCCGGGGTGCAGTTCCCTGTTGCCCTCCATCGGCCCGAGCAGCCCCGCGTTTTCGCCGGCGATCTCCATCATGAGCTCGGTGATGCGCTGGTAAAGCTCGCTCTGGTGCAGCTTCAGCATCGAGACGTCAGGGCCGAGCGTCTCACCGCGCCGAAGCTTGTCGGCAAAGGTCTCGAACAGCGCTTTATGGTCAACGAGGTCGAGGCGCAGGCGGGTGTAGCGGTCCTGGAAAGCTGCATCGTCGGTGACGCCCATGCGGTCCGCAAGTTGGCGCAGGCGGTTCAGCGCGTGGCTGGACTGGCGGGCGGAGCCGAGAAAGATACGCTCGAACCCGAGTAGCGCCTTGGCCATAGTCCAGCCCTGGTTCACCTCGCCCACCAGGTTTTCGGCAGGTACCCGGACGTGGTCGAAGAACACTTCGCAGAACTCGTCGTGTAGTTCGAGGTTGACGATCGGGCGAACGGTAACGCCTGGGCTGTCCATCGGCACCAGCAGGAAGGAAATGCCCTCTTGCTTCTTGGCCACGCGGTCAGTGCGGACCAGCACAAAAATCCAGTCGGCGTCGCTGGCCAAAGTGGTCCATGTCTTCTGACCGTCGATCACCCATTCCCCGCCTTCGAGTATGGCGGAGGTCGTCACCCCGGCGAGGTCGGAGCCGGCATTGGGCTCGCTGTAGCCCTGGCACCAGATGTCCTGCCCGGCAAGAATGCGCGGGAGGAAGCGTTCGCGCTGCGTCGGCGTGCCGTAGCGGATCAGCAGCGGGCCGAGCAGGACGATGCCGTGGTCGGGCATCCGGGCCACTCCGTGACGCTCGTATTCCTCGACCATGATGAGTTGCTTGGCAGCGGAAAGCCCCATTCCGCCATGCTCGAGCGGCCACGAGGGCGCGAGCCAGCCTTTGGCCGAGAGCGCCATATACCAAGGCTTCATCGCCTCCCAATGCAGCCGCTGCGGTGGGTTGCGGAGATCGGGCGGGTAATTGGCAGCGACCCAGGCGCGCACGGTGGCGCGGAATGCAACATCGGATACGTCGTTGAGATTTTGGATTAGCTCCATCCTGTCACGATACCGGATGACTGACTTATGGTCGAGGCGGCTTGATTCCCCCCGCCCCTCGTGACAGGGGTTGGAAAAGGGTGTGGGAGGCAAGCTTCGATGTCTGACGATCTACTCGAAACCCATGCGGACGGTATCGTGACTCTCACGCTGAACCGGCCGGACAGCATGAATGCGTTCTCCGACCCCATGATCCGGGGCCTGATCGAGGCGCTGCCCCGCCTGGGCGCCGATGCTTCGGTGGGCGCCATCATCCTCACCGGCGCCGGTCGGGCCTTCTGTGCAGGCGGCGACGTGAAGGCGATGGCAAGTCGCGGCGAGTTCGACTTCGAGGCACGCCTGGAGGATCTACGGTTCCGTCATCAGGTTACCAATTTGCTTCGCACGGTGCCGAAAGTGGTGATCGCGATGGTGAACGGCGCGGCAATTGGGGCCGGGTTCAGCTTGGCGCTGGCGTGCGATCTGCGGATCGCCGGGCGCTCGGCACGGTTTGCCACCGGGTTCGTAGGGGTTGGCTTCTCCGGCGATTTCGGCGGCACCTGGACGCTGACCCAGCTCATCGGCACGGCGCGGGCGCGGGAGATGTTCTATTTCGGCGACATGGTGGATGCGTCGCGTGCCGAGACGCTGGGGATCGTCAACCGGATCGCGCCCGACGAGGAACTTCTGGGTGAGACGACGGCGATGGCACGGCGTCTGGCCGACGGCCCACGCGTCGCACTGGGCTATATGAAACGGAACCTGCACGCGGCAGAAAGCGAACCGCTGGCCGTGGTCCTGGACATGGAGGCGATGCACCAGATGCGTGCGGCGCAGACAGAGGATCATCGGGAGGCGACGCGGGCTTTTGTCGAAAAGCGCCGGCCCATATTCACCGGGCACTAAGTAATTCCGAAATAGTACACTTAGTAAAGCGGAACCGTGTACATTATCATGAGATATTTCTTGTGATCGCGGGCGCGAGCGGCTGAGATTGTTCGAATGTCCCGCTTTGGAAGCTGGAATTTTCATGCTCGTCCATCCGGAAACCGCTCGACCCACCTTCAAGAATCATCTCCTGAGATTTCTGCTCCCGGAGGTTTGTGATGTGCTTCGGCAGCACATGTCGCCTGTAACGATGGTGTTGTCGCAGGTTCTGCATGAGGTTCACGCACCGATCGAGCACGTCTATTTCATCGAGGACGGCCTGGTATCGCTAACCGCTGATACTCACGACAACGGTAGCGTCGAAGTTGGGATGACCGGTCGTGAAGGGATTGTAGGCGTCTCCATACTGCTCAACCCGAAGGCGATCGCCTACCATCGGGCTTTCGTCCAGGTACCTGGTTCCGCTTTGCGGATGAGGTCCTCGATATTCAGAGAAATGTCCGAGCGTTATCCGGCTATCCGCGATCTCTGCCTGCGCTATTTGCAGGTCATAATGGTGCAATCCTCCCAGGCCGCGGCGTGTAACGCGCGTCATGAACTGCCCGAGCGGTTGGCACGCTGGTTCCTGATGGCCCATGACCGTATCGACGACGACAGCCTGCCGATGACCCAGGAGTTCATGGCGTTGATGCTGGGAGTGCGCCGAGCCGGGGTGTCTGTGGTGGTCAACGTATTGCAGGCACAAGGCCTCATTCGGCAGCACCGTGGCCACGTCGACGTGCTGGACCGCGCGGGTTTGGAACAGGAAGCATGTTCCTGTTACAGGCAGATTGAAGACTGCCGCAAGCAAGTCATGGGGACATTCGGCTAATCAACAATTATACGCACACTAACTTGTTTTTGCGGCAATATAGGGTTGCGTAATCAATTATTTAGAAGGGAGTTACAGGTGATTTCTCCGAAGTGTAGCAAATCTAAGCTTGATCGGGCCTGTCGATGAGCCCAACAGTTGGTCTATCGAATAATCCGGGGGAAGGCCGTGCTGCAGAGTTTATGGCGAGTTGAAGCAGGTGTGCTGACTACCGAAACCTCCATATTCCGGCTTGTCGTGAGCAACGTGAGCGGCGCGATGCGTTTCCAGGTTCTGCGGCGCCATTTTTACGAGGGATCGACAGGACCCGACATTCTTGGGTCGGGAACACTGACTGACGCGCGATCTGCCATGGTGGCCGCCGAACAGATGGCGGCCGAACTGGCGCCATTCGACCGGCCCCGACTTGCTTCGCGGCTCTCGGAGTGACGCAGCCACCATTCCGGGATGCCAGAACCGCAGACAGCGGCTTCAACCAACAAGCAGCCCTGGCGATGTTCGGCGCGTAAGACATCAAGGACACAGCCCCGACGCGATACCCGGCGAAGCCTGCCACTTGATCGACAAGATGCTCGATATCCACCAAGCCAAGTTGGTGGCGTTGCAGCCATACGGTCCCGCGATGCTGATCAGGGCCGGCTTGAAATCACCATTTCGCTGCCGGACAGCTTCGCAGGCTAGACCTCCGAGGTCGATGGAAATGCCGGGGGCCGCTTTTCCTTGTACGAGTCCAGGCCCTCGCGGGCTTCCGGTCCGGTGAAGCCCAGGAACTCCAGCGCCAACGATGCATCAAAGCTCGGCCCGGCCTGCCGCAGCCAGTTGTTGAGTGCGTATTTGGTCCAGCGGATGGCACTCTGCGCCCCTTCGGCAAGGCGTGTCGCCACCTCCAGCGCGCGCCGGTCGAGGTCTGTATCCTCCGCCACCAGGCTGATCAGGCCGATGCGCTCGGCCTCGGCTCCCAGCAGTTGCTCGCAGGTCAGGAGATAGTATTTCGCCTTCGCCATGCCGCACAGCAGCGGCCAGATCATCGCCGCATGATCCCCGGCGGCGACACCGAGCCGGGTGTGGCCGTCGATGATCCGGCAATCCGGAGTGGCGATGGACACGTCGGCCAAAAGGCCACAGACGAGGCCAGCGCCGACCGCCACGCCGCGCATGGCGCTGACGACCGGCTTGTTGCAGTTGACAACGCCATACACGATGTCCCGCGCTTCTTTCCAAACCCGGGCACGGGTATCGAAATCGGCGACGATGCCCTCGATCATCGCAAAATCCCCGCCGGCCGAAAACATCCGGCCTGCGCCAGTGATGATCGCGGCGTTCACTGAGGGATCGCCGTCGATATCCCGCCAGACGGTGGCAAGTTCGGTGTGCATGGCGGAGTCGGTGGCATTCACCTTACCGTTCGTCATGGTGACGCGGAGCACACGCGGGTGCGGCCGGTCGAATTGCAGGCGGGTATAGCGGGCGTAGCGGTCGTCGCTGGTCATGGCGATGTTCCTTCAGCATGGACATTACGCCACACTCGGCTTGCCGCCATCCGCAAGGAAGGCCTGGAAACTGATACCACGGAAGCAGAACCGGACGTGCCAACCATAGGTCATAACGGCGGGCCACCGCTGGAGGACGACGATCCGGCGCAATGGCGGCTGTGGTGTTGGCGGCGGGCGAAGAAACGGGCGTGGTCCGCTCCACCCGAGATCGCGTTGCGCCGCTTGGCACGCGCGGAAGAACTCGGAATGAGCTACCGCGAGTACACGCTCGAAATCCTGGAGCGCGGCAAATACCTCTGAGGCGACGCGTGCCCTTTTGCCTTCGACGACTTCCAGAGTTAACTTTCGATCTCGTATCGGGAGGGAAAAGAAAATATGCGTCGTCATCTGCTGCTGACCGCTATTGCCGCCGTCGTTGCGTGCGCGGCACCCGTCTACGCCCAACAGAAGCCGGTCAAGGTGGCACTGATCGAGGACACCACTGGGCCGCTGGAAGCATATGCCAAGCAATCCGTAACCGGCTTCAAGCTCGGCCTGGAATACGCGACCAAGGGCACGATGACCGTCGCGGGGCGCAAGATCGACCTGATCGAGAAGGATAGCCAAGGCAAGCCCGATGTCGGGCGCACCCTGCTGGGCGAGGCGTTCGGCGACGACGACGCCGATATCGCCGTGGGCGGCACCAGTTCGGCGGTAGCGCTCGCGATGCTCCCGGTGGCGGCGGAATACAAGAAGGTGTTCCTGGTCGAGCCGGCGGTGGCTGACAGCATCACCGGCGACAAATGGAACCGCTACATCTTCCGCACCGGCCGCAACTCGACGCAGGACGCGGTTTCCAACGCGCTCGCGATCGGCAAGCCGGGCACGGTGATCGCGACGTTGGGGCAGGACTACGCC
>JANXXW010000580.1 GCA_025350425.1 Rhodospirillales bacterium | reverse complement strand
CGATCCGCCCGGTTGGATTGCGCCATACCTCGCCCAACGCCTTACGCATCGGCCATCCTGGGATCGAGCCACGTCAGGAACATGTCCACCGCAAGGTTCGCCACCGTGAACAGCGCCACCACCACCAGCACGGCCCCTTGGATCACCGGGTAGTCCCGCGTGCCAATCGCATCGAACACCAGCGTGCCGAGGCCGGGACGGGCGAAAACGATCTCGGTGAAGATGGCGCCGCCCAGCAGGCGCCCGATGCCGAGACCGATCACGGCAGCGACCGGTATGGAGGCCAGCTTGAGCGCATAGCGGCCCACGATCCGCCGCCCCGGCACGCCGTAGGCGCGCAGCGTGCGGATGTGGTCCGCACCCAGTATCTCCAGCAGCGACCCGCGCAGGAGGCGCGCGATGTAGCCGATCCAGCCCAGGGCCAGCGACACGGCGGGCAGCACGAGGCTGGAACTGGCGCCCCCCAGCACCGGCAGCCATCCCAGCCAACGCGAGAAGACGATCAGCAGCATGATCGCCACGACGAAATTCGGCACCGCAATGAACGATACGCTCAGCACTGCCAATGCCTGGTCGCCCCGGCTACCGGCGTGGGTGGCGGCGTAGCAGCCAAGCGGAATGCCGACCAGCAATGCCAGCCCCATAGCCGACATCGCCAGCGCCAGCGTAGCCGGCAGCACCTCCAGCACCATGGTCAGCACCGGCCGGCCGCTGACGACGTCGGTGCCGAGATCGAAACGCGCGAGATGACCGAGATAGGTCACAAACCTCGTCCAGACCGGCTGGTCGAGGCCCATGTCGTGCGTATAGGCCGCCACCAGTTCGGGAGTTGCCCGAGGTCCCAGCAGGATTTGCGCGGAATTGCCCGGAATGAACAGGGTAAGAATGAACAGCAAGGCCACCGCGCCGAGCAGCACCGCGGCCGCGCCCAAAACTCTGGGAAGGAAGGCGGAAGCGCTCACCTCGCCGCCGCATCGCCGATGACGCCGGCCGTCACGGGGAGACTAGCTCCGCGTGAACGATCCCAGCGACATGTCGTCACCGTTCGGAAGCACGGCCGGCTTGAGCCAATCGCGGAAGCCGTAGGACCATGTCTCGTGGGTCAGCCAGATGAAGGCCGACGATGCATCCATCCGCTGCTGCGCCTGGATATAGAGCTTTTCGCGCATGGCAGGATCGTTGGTCGCCCCCGCCTCATGCACCAGCATGTCGAACTCTGGATCGTTCCACCGCTCCCAGTTCCACTGACCGATCTGGGCCGACACGAACCATTGCATCTGGAACGCCGGATCGGCCTTGCCACCGAAGCGCTGCAAGGACAGTTCCAGGTCGCGTCCCCGCTCCCCGCCCCCGGCTGACCAGAACGATCCGCTATCCTGCACATCGAGGTCGATCTTCATCCCGGCCTCCTCCAGTTGCGACTGGATGACGACGGCAGCGTTGGTATAGGACGGCATGTTCAGCAGCGTCAGCCGCGCCGACAGGCCCATCAGTCCCGCATCCTGCAACAGCCGCCTCGCCTTCGCCACGTCGCGGCCGTACTTCGGAGCATCAGCCCAATAGCCGACCAGACCTGGCGCGAGCGGCCCATCGGCACGACTGGCGGAGGCGTTCCAGCCGCCCTCCACCACCTGGTTCACGTCAATCGCCTCACGGATGGCTTGGCGCACGCGAAGGTCGTTGAACGGCTTCTTCTCCACATTGATGCCAAGCCAGACCATGTTGATGCCGTCGTGAGACAGAACCTTGGTGTCGGCGACTTTGCCGATCGCCATGCGGTTCTGCGGATCGACGGCGGAGAACTGCAACTCGTTCGAGCGCAGCGCCAACTCGGCGGTCTTGGCATCGCGGATCGGCCGCAGCACGATCTCGCGGAAAGGGACGGTGGCACCCTTCCAGTCGGGATTGGCGCGCAGCACCGTGCGCTGATTCGGGACCCATTCCGCAAAGGTATAAGGCCCTGCCCCGATCACGCGAACCGGCGGCTTATCGGTGCGGTAGGCGCCCTGCTCCAGCGCCTTGCGGGAGATAATGCAGCCTGACGTGTCGGGCAGCACGGTCGTCCATAGCATTGGAGACGGCGCCTTGAGCCGGATTTTACCGGTATATTTTCCGGTGACCTCGACAATGTCCAGCGGCTCCCAGTCGGCGGCATAGGCGCCCAACTTGCCGTTGGCGTCCTTTTGGCGAAATCGCTCGAACGAGAACTTCACGTCCTCGGCGGTCACTTCACCAAAGCCCTCGGTAAATTGATGCCCTGGCGCCAGCTCGAATGCGATGGTGTTGTCACCTTCCTGGCCGATCGACTTCGCCAACGCCAGTTGCCACTCGAAACTGGCGGGCTTGAATTCGATCAGGCCCGGACAGACGGCCTTCAGCACATTACCCTCGGGCGAACTGAGCCTTGTGAGGGGGTCGAGTGCGCCCTGGAGGTCGCGCGTTGTGCCGATGGTCAGCGTCCCGCCGCCCGCGGCGGTTTGCGCCCCGGCGCCGAGCGGCGCCAGAGCAGCGGCGGCGGCGGCGAATTCCAGCAAGGTTCTGCGGCGCATATAAAACTCCATCTCGCTACTCTGTAAGCACCTGCAACGCCCGTGGGCGCCGCAGGATCAGGTATCCGGCTTCAAGATCGACAATGCCTTCGCGCCGCCAGACCGCCAACTGCCTGTTCACGCTTTCGCGCGACGAAGCTACAAGGTTGCTCAGGTCGCGCTGTGACAGTTTCATATCGATCCGCATACTACCCGCCGCGCCGTCCGTCGGCCGTCCGTAATCGTCGGAGAGCTTCAGCAGCAACCGGGCCAGGCGCGTCGGCATATCGAACAGCGCGATCTCCTCCAACGCGAGGGTGGTCTTGCGGAGCCGCTCGCACAGCACGGCCAACAGGCGTTCCACGAGGTCGCCGTGGCGCAGAAGGAACGGCATGAAATGACGCCGCTCAACAACCAGGAGCGTGGAATCCACCACTGCCGTCACATCGGCGCTGCGTGGCTTGCCATCGAGTAGCGCGATTTCGCCCACGATCTCGCCCTTGCCGACCACATTCAGCGTGACCTCTTTGCCTTCCGTCGATACGTTGCCGACACGTACCCGTCCAGCCAGCACGGCCACCATGCTGCTACCGGGATCACCCTTGGTGAAAACAGTGGCGTTGCGGGCGACCCGCCGTTCGCTGGAGAAGCCAAGGATCTCGTCGATCTCGCGCGGCTTCATGGCCTGGAAGAACTGGCTGCTCATCAGCGCCTCGCGCTTCACAGCCGCATCGATCTTTTGGGGCCGGGCTGGTAAAACACTCATCGGGCACGGGGTCTCGCGTGGCGGGATGCCAGCCATATTACACGCAATCCGCTGCCCGCAAGGTGGCGGGGCACGGAAACCGCTGGAGCGTTTCAGGTTTTTCAGGGCGGTCCGGTGGTAAACCCGGACGGCAGCGGCAGCGCCGGTGCCGGTGGCGGTGGCGGTGGCGGTGGCGGAAGCAGGGATCGCGATGAACATACGAGAAATTAAGGCCTGGTTCTTTTCAAATTACGAATAAGTGCCGATTGACCTTGCCCCGCCAACCATGCCCACATCGGCCAAACGCTTCTAGGAGGAACAAATATGAAACGTCGGCAATTCCTGGCCGCCGCCGGCGCTTCGCTCGCGGCGCCCACTCTCGCACGTCCCGCGCTGGCGCAGAACGCCGCAGCGCGCACGCTCCGCTTCGTGCCGCAGGCCAACCTCAGCAGCCTGGACCCGATCTGGACCACCGCGACCGTTACCCGCAACTACTCGCTCATGGTGTTCGACACGTTGTACGGGCTCGACGAACATCTCGCGCCCTCGCCACAGATGGTCGATGGGCATGTGGTCGAGAACGACGGCAAACGTTGGACCATGAAGCTGCGTGACGGGCTGATGTTCCACGACGGAACCCGCGTGACCTCGCGCGATTGCGCCGCCTCGCTGGCGCGCTGGATGAAGCGCGACGCGGTCGGCCAGTCGCTCGCCGCCCGGTTGGACGCGCTGGAGACGCCGGACGATCGCACATTGGTGTTCCGGCTCAACCGGCCATTCGCCAGCTTGCCGTTCGCGCTGGCCAAGGCCCAGCCCAGCGCGCCCTGCATCATGCCGGAGCGTCTGGCCAGGACCGATGCGTTCAAGCAGATCACCGAGATCGTCGGCTCCGGGCCATTCCGCTACGTGCCCGGCGAGTTCGTCTCCGGCAGCCTTGCGGTGTTCACCCGGTTTGACGCCTACGTGCCTCGCCAGGAAGCGCCCAGCTTCACCGCCGGCGGCAGGCAGGCGATGTTTGACCGTATCGAATGGAAGATCATCCCCGACGCATCGACGGCCGCCAACGCCCTGGTCGCCGGCGAGGTCGATTGGCTGGAAACCCCGATCCC
This sequence comes from Rhodospirillales bacterium, assembly GCA_025350425.1. GTDB lineage: Bacteria > Pseudomonadota > Alphaproteobacteria > Acetobacterales > Acetobacteraceae > JANXTF01. The sequence continues at coordinate 281 of JANXXW010000580.1, read as the reverse complement.
CGACCTCGTGCCGATGCTCAGAAAAAGCCGCGATGTGGTGGTGGGCCGGCTGGACCCGATCGGGCTCTACCCCGTGCTCCGCCCCAACTCGTTGCTGGGCCCGACCGCGAACAAGGGCGTACGCCAGGCGATTCTGGCCGCGATCGACCAGAGGGAAATGATGGAGGCGGTGATGGGCGACGATCCAGCGACCTATCACCTTCCGACCGGGTGTTTTCTTCCCGGCACCGAATCCTGGACCGATGCGGGGCTCGACAGGCTCGGGCCGAAAAGCCCGGAGG
>JANXXW010000572.1 GCA_025350425.1 Rhodospirillales bacterium | reverse complement strand
GGTGCCGCTGCCGCAAGTTGCGGCCTTCACCGGCGCCGTGCGTGGCATGGCTCCTGAGACACCGCGTGCGGTGAAGGCCCCGCGTCTCTCCGCGCTCGAAGCTCCTCCGCCGCCACTTCCCAGACCGGATTCGAAGATCGCCGCCTTGCCACCGAAGAAGCCGACGGTGCCAAAGCAGGAGAGCCTCAAGCTGGAGGGTAACTGGCGGTTTCCGGGCGTGGATTTGCTGACCCCGGCGCCACATCGCTCCACGCTTGGATCTCCCACGCCGGAAGCGTTACAGGCCAACGCGCGGCTGCTTGAATCAGTGCTCTCTGATTACGGTGTGCAGGGGCAGATCGTAGAAATCCGTCCTGGCCCGGTAGTTACCCTCTACGAACTGGAACCTGCACCCGGCATTCGCAGCGCGCGGGTGATCGGTCTCGCTGACGACGTGGCACGCAGCCTTTGTGTCATGGCGGTCCGGATCGCTACGGTTTCGGGCCGCAACGTCATTGGAATCGAGGTGCCCAACGCCAAGCGCGAGACGGTATACCTGTCCGAGTTGATCGCGTCCGAGGAATGGGCCAAGCAGCAAGGCAACGGGCGCCTGGCATTGGCGTTGGGCAAGAACATCGGCGGCGACCCAATCATCGCCGATCTCGCGCGGATGCCGCATCTTTTGGTCGCGGGCACGACCGGTTCGGGAAAGTCGGTCGGGATCAATGCGATGATCCTGTCACTGCTGTTCCGCATGACCCCGGACCAGTGCCGGCTGATCCTGATCGATCCCAAGATGCTGGAACTTTCGGTCTATGCCGGCATCCCACATCTTATGGCCCCGGTGGTGACCGAGCCCGCCAAGGCCGTAAGCGCTCTGAAATGGACCGTGCGCGAGATGGAGCGCCGCTATCGCTTTATGAGCCAACTGAGCGTCCGCAACATCGGCGGCTACAACGACCGCGTGACCGAGGCGCGTGAAAAGGGCGAGGTCATCACTCGCCGCGTGCAGACCGGCTTCGACAGCGAGACTGGCAAGCCGGTGTTCGAGGACCAGGCGTTGGCGCTTGAGCCGCTGCCCTTCATCGTGGTGATCATCGACGAGATGGCCGATCTCATGATGGTCGCGGGAAAGGAGATCGAGGCTGCGGTGCAGCGCCTGGCGCAGATGGCGCGTGCCGCCGGAATCCATGTAGTGATGGCGACCCAGCGGCCGTCGGTGGATGTGATCACCGGCACCATCAAGGCCAACTTCCCGACCCGCATCAGCTTTCAGGTCATCAGCAAGTTCGACAGCCGCACGATCCTCGGCGAACAGGGCAGCGAGCAACTCCTGGGCCAAGGCGACATGCTCTACATGGTCGGTGGCGGACGCATAACACGCGTGCATGGGCCGTTCGTCAGCGACAAGGAGGTGGAGGATATCGTGGCGTTCCTGCGCGAGCAGGGCGAGCCAGCATACCTTGATGAGGTGACCGAGCCGCCCGAGGACGCGGAACAAACGTCCATGTCAGGCATCTCAGGGGCGAGCGCAGGTGAGAAGGGATTATTCGACCAAGCTGTCGATGTGGTTAGCCGTGAAGGTAAGGCCAGCACCAGCTTCATCCAGCGACATTTGCAGATCGGCTATAATCGAGCGGCGAAGCTGATCGAGCAAATGGAGAAGGAGGGGATCGTGGGGCCTGCCAACCACGTCGGTAAGCGGGAAGTACTCGTGCGCAGACGAAGTGATGAGGATGACTGACAACGGCGCGACACGGTATAGTGAAAGCAGACACCGAGCGTTCCGCACGTCCGGCACCGAAGTATGCCTCAAGTAAAATATGTAATAGATTCAATTTACGATGTTTTTTGACAACATTTGGCAAATGTTGTCAGTCGGGTTAAAGCATATTTTGGAAATCTAAAACGCCAACAGTCGCTAGTCACGATGTGGAGATCAGTATATGAAAATATATGTAATCACAGGCTCCAAATTAACTGATGTTAGTTTGGAAGTCGTCTCCATCAGCCTCAATATTGCGTTCGGGTGTGGTTCGTGAGCCGGCTCCGAACTGTCCTATTCGGCTCTCTGCTGGTAATCAGCGCCTGCGTTGCACCGCCGACTCGCCTTGTGGTCAATGACAGGACACCTGACCGATTCGCCGCGTCCGGCAACTTCGCCGCATGTGTCGTCTCCGCGAGCGTCGTGGCCGACTATTATCAGACGGTCGATCCCGCGCGCGTCGCGAATTCCCGTTATGACGCCGCTGCGTGCGCCGAGGCTAGTGGAGACCGGGAAACCGCGCTGTTGAATTACCGTCTCAGCCAGGACGCCGACCCAGCCTTCTATCTGGCTCGCACTGCGGAACTCCGTGCCGGAGCCCCGCTCAAGACCGCCGGCGAGGTTATGGCACAGGCACGAAACCACGTGACCAAACGTCTTCAGGACCAACTCGACACCGCTACGCGCCTCGCCCTGGCCCCTGACCCGTTGCCTCCAAGGTCCACACCCGAAATGGTCGCGGAATTGCCCCGGCCCGCGCCACCCATCCGAGCCCCGCAATCCATCCACATCGCCCGTCAACCCGCAGAAATCGTGGTCACCGCCGTCTCGTCACTGTCGGAGGGGGCGGCTTGCCTCCGGCATGACGGGATGGAGATCCATAACATTTGCGATCGCCCATTGCTGGCGAGCTACTGCGGCGTCTCGACGTGTGTCGCCGCCAAGGATCACGATACGTCCGATCACCCGGCCCCCGGCCAGCGCGCGCTGCTCCTTCCCCCCGGTGTGACGCATACGATCGGCCCGGTTGCTTGGCTGGTAGCGTGCCCTCTTAGCGAGTTCCTGCGGGACGGGTTTTGCCGGCACTCCGCAAGTATAAACTGACCGCCGCGATATAGGTAGTTGATCCACTTACTCAGTTGTTAGTGAGTCAACGTAACTTCCAGAATACGGCCATGCGCTCTCAGCCAAGTATGTTGAGAGTGCAGCTTTTGCAAAGGAGTAAGCGACGAGCGACGCAGCCATTGAACTTCTGCTGGTCGATTGAGGATACCTTGCTGATTCGGTCGGATTCCAAATAGCATTTACGAGTGAGAACCCTGACCGCGCTACCCCGCAAGTCAGATCTGCTTATCAGTC
>JANXXW010000522.1 GCA_025350425.1 Rhodospirillales bacterium | reverse complement strand
ATCATGGGCGCCACTGATCCCAAAAAGGCCGCCGCCGGCACCATCCGCGCCGAACTGGCCGAGAGCATTGAAGCGAACTCGGTCCACGGCAGCGACAGCGCCGAGAACGCGGCGACCGAAATCGCCTACTTCTTCGCCGGCACCGAAATCGTCGGCTGATCGACCGCCGCTTCCCTACCGCCATCCGCCACACGGCTGGATGGCGGTAGGAGAGTTTCGAAGGCGATTGCCACTTTGCCGGCCGTAATCTGTGCCTGTGGCTACTGCCACCTGGAGGCCTGGACTACGAAGTTCGGCCTACCCCAAATCGGCGTATTCGCCGACTGCCCGCAACTCCGGGCGCGCGACGGCTAGGCTCAGGCCAGGAACACTGCCATCGCGACCAGCAGCACTACCATCACGACCACCGCTCCGGTAGTGGCGCCGGTGAATGAGCCCCAGAATTTCTGGCGGTCGGCCAGGAAGGCGTCTTCAGTCAGTGGTGCGACAGTAGAGTTCGTGGGTAGGGCCATGGTCCCGTCTCGTTCTATTGGTAGTTACAGCATGTTTCTAGGCGGCGGGAGGCGCGGGAGGCAAGGGGTTCGCCAGTGACGCCGCGGCGTCGGGCGGCGTTCCGGCCTCGCCTGACGCGAACAGCGCCAGGGCGCGCGCATAGATCGCATGCTCCTGCACCAGCACCCGGTCGGCCAAAACCGTCTCGGTGTCCCCGGGCAGCACCGGCACCGCCGCCTGGGCCAGGATCGGACCGTCATCGACCCTGTCGGTGACCATGTGGACGGTGCAACCGTGCAGCTTTACCCCGGCGGCGAGCGCTCTGGCATGGGTGTCCAGGCCGGGAAAGGCCGGCAGCAGGCTCGGGTGGACGTTGAGGATTCGGCCCTTGTATTTCAGCACGATGGCGGGCGTGAACAGGCGCATGTAGCCAGCGAGGCAGATCAGGTCGACCTTCGCCGCATCGAGCGCCGCGCCGACTGCCGCCTCGTGCGCCGCGCGGTCCTTGCGGTACGGCCGATGGTCGATCACCGCCGTGGTCACTCCGGCGGCGCCAGCGATCTTGAGCCCGGACGCGTCGGGGTTGTTGGAGATCACCAGCACGATCTCGGCCGGGTAATCCGGGCGGCGCGCGGCGCGCAACAGGGCGGCGAGGTTGGAACCCCGGCCGCTGATCAGCACCGCGACCCGCTTCTTCACGCAGGCCATCCAGTCGGCAGGGCAATCTCCACGCGGGCGTCACCCTCGCATTCCTCGATAACTCCAATTTCGAACACGGTCTCTCCCTTGGCTTCGAGCAGTAGCCTCGCGGCCGGCGCGTCGGACACCACCAGTGCCATCCCGATGCCGCAGTTGAACACGCGCAGCATCTCCTCCGCCGCGACCCCGCCGGTGCGGGCGAGCCAGCGATATACCGGCGGCAGGCACCAGGCCGCCGCGTCCAGCCGGGCCATCATGCCCGACGGCAGCGCGCGGGGCAGGTTGCCGGGAAGGCCACCGCCGGTGATGTGGGCGGCGGCCTTCAGCAATCCGGCGCGGTGCAGCGCCCGCACGGACTGGACATAGATGCGCGTGGGCGCCATCAGCGCCTGGCCGAGCGTGGCGCCCGCCATGAACGGCGCGGGTGCCGCCCAGCCGGCATTACCGGCCTCCACGATGCGGCGCACCAGAGAGAACCCGTTGGAATGCACGCCGCTGCTGGCCAGCCCGAGCACTACGTCGCCCGGCGCCACGCCTTGCGGCAACAGCGTGCCGCGTTCGGCGGCGCCGACCGCGAACCCGGCAAGATCGTAATCCTCGCCCGAATACATACCGGGCATTTCGGCGGTCTCGCCCCCCACCAGCGCACAGCCCGCCAGGCGGCAACCCTCGGCGATCCCCGCGACCACACGGGAAGCCTGTTCCACGTCCAGCCTGCCGGTGGCGAAGTAATCCAGGAAGAACAGCGGCTCGGCGCCCTGCACCACGAGGTCGTTCACGCACATCGCCACCAGATCGATTCCGACCTGGTCGTGCAGCCCGGTGTCGATGGCGATCTTGAGCTTGGTCCCGACGCCGTCGGTGGTGGAGACCAGCACCGCGTCCGTGAAGCCGGCCGCCCGCAGGTCGAACAGGGCGCCGAAGCCCCCAAGGCCGCCCATCACGCCCGCGCGGGTCGTGGACCGGGCGAGCGGCTTGATACGCTCGACCAAGGCATCGCCCGCGTCGATATCGACGCCCGCGGCGCGATAAGTCATGCTCGCCATACGGCCCTCGGTGTAGAATGGCGCGGAAGGAACCATAGTGCCCGGTTGTAAGCAACCGGGCCGGTGCATTGACATGAACGACGTCGAGATCAGACCCAATCCCATATTGGCGCCAGCAGTCGAACGCCAGTCCACGCGCGGCCAGCGTCTCGCGCTGCTCGGGGGATTGCTGATCGGCGCCTACCTGGCGTTGCAGCTATTCGGCTCCATCCTCCTGCCGTTCGTCGCCGCCACCGGAATCGCCTACTTCCTCGATCCTGTGGCGACCCGCCTCACCCGCAACGGGATACCGCGTGGGGCTGCCTCGCTGCTGCTGGTCCTGGGCCTGATCGCGGCGGCGCTGCTGTCGGCCCTGCTGCTCTATCCGCTGGTAATTTCCCAGATCGGGCTGCTGGTCGGCCGTCTGCCGAGCTACATCTCCGCGATCCGCCTGTTCTCCACCGACGTGATCGCCAGCCTGCAGCAACGCCTGGGCCCCGATTTCGTGGGCGAAAAGCTACGGGATCTCGTGGGCGGTCAGGCCGGAGCAATGCTGTCGTTCCTGGCCAGCGCGTTGACGCGCGTGATCGGCGGCGGATTCGCGCTGTTCAACGTGCTGAGCCTCGTGGTCGTGACGCCAGTGGTCGCATTCTACCTGTTGCGCGATTGGCCCCGCGTGATCGCCCGAATCGATTCCTGGATGCCGCGCCGCTACGCCGGGGTGCTGCGGGCACAGTTTCGCGAGGTAGACCGCATCCTCGCCGCCTGGCTGCGCGGGCAGGCGATCTGCTGCATTATCCTGGCGCTGTTCTACGCCGTCGCCCTCTCGGCGGTCGGGCTCGATCTCGGGCTGATCGTCGGGCTGTCAGCCGGGCTTCTGTCGTTCATCCCCTATGTCGGCACCATCACTGGCGGGGTCAGCTCGATCGGGCTCGCGTTGGCGCAGTTCCCGAACTGGACCGGGGTCACCATGGTCATCGGCGTGTTCATCCTGGGCCAGACGCTGGAGGGCTACGTGATCTACCCCCGCTTCCTCGGCGACCGGGTCGAGTTGCACGCGGTGTGGGTAATCTTCGCGCTGTTCGCCGGCGGCGCCGCATTCGGCTTCGTTGGCGTGCTGCTGGCGGTGCCGGTGGCAGCCGCCATCGGCGTGCTGTGCCGGTTCTGGCTGCGACGCTACCTCGGCAGCCAGCTTTACCTCGACCCGCCGGCGCTGGGATGAGCGGCACCGCCCGCCAGCTTGGCCTGCCCTTCATACAGGTGCCGTCGTTCGCGCCCGACTTCCTGGAGGCGCCGTCCAACGCCGACGCGATCACGTGGCTGGAGCAGGTGAAGGTCTGGCCCCTTGGCCGCCTCGCCCTGTGGGGAGAGGCGGGCACCGGCAAGTCCCACCTGCTGTATCTATGGAGCGCGCGCCACGGGGCGGAGGTGATCCCCGGCGCCGCCCTGGCGCTTACGCCGCCCACCCGCGCGGTCGCAATCGACGACGCGGACGCGGCAGACGAACGCCCGTTGTTCCACATGCTGAACGCCGCCGCCGAGGCCGGATTGCCAGTGCTGCTCACCGGCGGCACGCCCCCGGCGCGTTGGCCGACCCGACTGCCCGACCTGACAAGCCGGTTGCGCGCGACGGCCTCGGTGGAGATCGGCCAACCCGACGACGACATGCTGCGCTCCCTCCTCGCCCGCCTTCTGGCGGAACGGCAAATGGCGGTGCCCGAGCCGGTCCAGGCCTGGCTGCTGACCCGCCTGCCCCGCACCGCCGCCGCCATGCGGGAGGCCGCCATCCGGCTGGACCGCGCGTCGCTCGCAGCACGCCGCCCAGTCACCCGCCAGATCGCCGCCTTCGTGCTCGCCGCCATGCAGCCATCAGATGGAAACGATAGTGAAACAGATGATGATTCGGCTGCGTGCCGTGCCGCTCTCTCGCCGGACGGCCCTCAGCTCCTATAAGACGGCTCTCAGGTCCTGTAAGGTGTCGCAATGAACGATCGTCCCGTGATGGAAGAACCGTCCGAAGCCAAGCCCGCCGAGGGCCACCCACCGATCGCCGCCGACAGCCCGGACCGCTTCATCAACCGTGAACTCTCCTGGCTGGACTTCAACGGCCGCGTGCTGG
>JANXXW010000481.1 GCA_025350425.1 Rhodospirillales bacterium | reverse complement strand
GCAACCTCGGAAACCGGCTCGGAACCCTTTCGAAGGAAGTAAAAAGCAAGAAGCCCAACGATTCCGATCACCACGAGTGAGCCGACTGCCATCAGGGGAAAGGAACTATCGTTCCTAGATCTTTTGGATGCCATCCATTCGTTCTCCGGGGATTGAAGGGGATGTTCGATCCGAAAGGAATACTGAATGTCGGGAAGGTCTATTGATCGCGAATGACAATTGAAGGCGGGAAGTGCGGGATTGATCCGTGCCGCCAATGATTGCCGCCGTGGTCGATAAACTCGGTTATCGCTTCGGCTCCCGGCGCGGCGGCAGGCTGGCGAGCGCGTTCCAGCCGAACTCGAGCAGGCCCCTGCCGGCCTCGGTGAAATCGACGATGCGGCCGATCAGGTCGGGCGAGGCGAAATCCGCTGCATCCAGCGCCAGCCTTGTGATGAACGATTTCAGCCGTAGTGCCTCGTGCAGGTCTGGTGGAGCCTCGATGCCGCTCGGCAGGCGCACCGCGATCTGCTCGCGGGACAGATCGAGCCCGCCTACCGCCTTACGCCAGCGCGCGGGGTTTGCCACGATAGCGGTCCGCATGGCGCGGAGTTGGTCGGGGTCGAGCATGTAGAAGCCGATCGCGGCGAAGCAGCCGTTCAGTGCGGCGTGGACATACAGGACGCCCTGGCTGCGCTTGCTGCCGTCGCGCGACAGCACGGCGCTGATGTTGGTCTTGTAGGGAATCTTCTCCTTGGAGAACCTGACGTCCCGGTTGACGCGGAACAGCGCCGTTTTTGGGTCGCCCCGAAGCGGGATGTCGTGGATCTCCAGCGCCAGGGAGAGCGAGCCAACCAGGCTTTGCATGGGTTCGCGGAGGGTCGCCTCGTACCGCTGCTTGTTGGCCAGGAACCACTCGCGGTTCTGGTTGGCAGCGAGTTCGGCGAAAAACCCCAGAGCCGACGGAGACAGGCCCGCGAAGGGCGGCGTCACCGCATCAGATCGTGTCACCGCAGCAATTCGTATGGTCCGCCGCGCCCAAGCGCCCGCTGATACGCCGGGCGGGCATGGAGGCGGGCGAGATAGGCGACCAGTCCGGGATAGGTGGCATCGAGATCGCCGCGCACGGCGGCGAATTCGAGCGGAAAACTCATCTGGATGTCGGCGATGGTCAGGGTGTCGCCCACGAGGAACGGGTTGGCTCCGAGTTCGCTTTCGACATAGGCGAGCATGGCGGTGAGCTGGGTTTGAACGCGGGACAGCATCGCGCCGGCGGCGTCGCCAATGCGGTTCAGATACAGCTTCAACAGCAAGGGCGTCATGGCGCTGCCCTCGGCGTAGTGCACCCAGTAGTTCGAGCGGAGTGCCGCGGCGGTGCCGGGCGGCGGGACCATCTGGCCGTGGCCGTAGGTGTCGGCGAGGTATTCCACGATGGCGCCGGATTCTGCGACGATGAGGCCGTTATCGTCGATTACCGGAGACTTGCCGAGCGAATGCACCGCGCGCAGTTCCGCTGGCGCCTGCATGGTGGCGCGGTCGCGTTCGTAGCGCATCACCTCATACGGCGTGCCCATCTCCTCCAGTAGCCACAGGATGCGCTGCGAGCGGGAGTTGTTGAGGTGGTGGACGATGACCATCGGCGTCTCTCCTATGCGGGCAGCAGCTTGATACGCTTGCCATCGACACCGAGGGCGATGCGACCGGCTTTAAGGGCCTCCGCATCACGGCCGAACACCTCGTAGCGCCAACCGTGGCGCGCCTGGATGTCGGGCGAGTCCTCAGTGGCGAGGCGGTCGATGTCCTCGGAGTTGGCAACCAGCTTGGGGGCGACGTGATGCTCCTCGCATTTGGCGGCGAGCAGCACCTTGAGCAACGAGACCAGCGCGGGCGACGGGCGCGGGCCGTCGCGGCTGCCGGGTACGGGCGGCAGCGCGTCGTCGGGCAGCGCCTTGGATTCGGCGATGGCGGCGATCAACGAGGCACCCATGCGGCCTTCGGCAAAACCGCGCGTGATGCCACGGGCGCGGGCCAGAGCCTCGGGCGTGTCGGCGGCAATGGCGGCGATCTCCAGCAACGCCTCGTCCTTCAACATGCGTTGCCGGGGGATGTTGGAGTTCTGCGCCTCCCGCTCCCGCCAGGCAGCGACGGCGCGGAGCACGCCGAGCAGGCGGCGGTTGTTGGTGCGGGGACGCAGCCGCTCCCACATGGTCTCGGGATTGGCGCGATAGCTGGCGGGGTCGGCAAGGGACGCCATGTCCTCGGCTACCCATTCGTAGCGGCCATCCTGCTGCAGCCGGGCGGCAAGCTTCTCGTAGACGCCGCGGAGATGGGTCACGTCGGCGGCGGCGTAGACGATCTGGGCGTCGGAGAGCGGCCGGGCGGACCAGTCGCTGAAGCGGTGCGCCTTGTCGATGTTGCCGCCAGTGAGAGAGGACACCAGCGCGTCGTAGCCGATCTGGTCGCCGAAGCCGGCCACCATGGCAGCGATCTGGGTGTCGAACAGCGGGCGCGGCACGTCGCCGAAGCGGAGCACGAAGATCTCGATGTCCTGCCGGGCGGCGTGGAACACCTTCATCACCGCCTGGTCGGCAAACAGGTCACCGAGCGAGGCGAGGTCGATGCCCGGAGCCTCGGCGTCCACCACGGCGACCTCGTGCTCGCCGGCGAGTTGGACGACACACAACTCCGGCCAGTAAGTGCGTTCGCGCATGAACTCGGTGTCTACGGTCACGAAGGTCTCGCGCCGCAGCCGTTCGCACAGTGCGACAAGGCCGGCGGTGGTGGTGACGAGCGAGGGAGGCGGAAAATCATCGCGGGATTGACGGGGCATTGGCGTTCTCACCACGCTGGCCCCGGTCATGCAAGCGGGGCTGGTTTTTTGCATTGAACGGACTCCGAAACATGTTGCCACAGGTGAGATATTAGGCCTATGGTCCTAGTATTATGGAAACCATTCCGTCCTTCGCACCCCTGGCCGCACGGCTCGCCGCCCAGGCGGCAGCGCTGCGTCCGGCGGATGAGGCGCGGGACGATCTGGCCAAGCTCGCGGCGCTGGTGATGTGTGCGCTGCTGGAGATGCTGATCTGCGTGTGCGTGGCGCTGGACGCCCGTGCCGCGACCAGCGTCCGTCCGGTGGCGGCGCCCGTTTCGGCCCCGCGCGCGGATTGCCACGCTGCCTCGGGCAAGACGCGCGGATTCCGGCCGAGCCTCGTGCGGGCGGTCCGTGCTGTGGCCCCGAACCAGGCCGCTTGCCAATCGGGCGTAGCCGAAGCGACGCCTACCGGCCCGAGGCTGGTCTGGTCGCATGACCCTGGACCGCTCCCTTGGGGCGCCCCCGCTTCTCTGGGGCGGGACAAGCAAGAAACGCGGCTTTTCCTTTGGCGTTCACGCACGCCTATATTGTTACGTTATTGCAACTAATATACAGGTGGTGGGTATAGGTCTATATCAAACCGACCCACGACCCCAGCCGCCGCTGGGTTGACTTCGCGGGCACCGGACGGCTTGTGTGCCGATCATACAGTCTGCCCCAGGACATTCCGACATGCACGCCTATCGTACTCATACTTGCGGGGCGCTCCGTCCCGCCGATGCCGGCCAACCCGCGCGCCTGTCCGGCTGGGTGCATAGCAAGCGCGACCATGGCGGATTGCTGTTCGTCGATCTGCGCGACCATTACGGGCTGACGCAATGCGTGTTCGCCACCGGCACGCCAGCGTTCGATGCGGTCGACCGGCTTCGGCTGGAGAGCGTCATCACCGTCACCGGCGAGGTGGTCGCGCGCCAGGGTGCCACGATCAACCCGAAGCTGCCCACCGGCGGCGTCGAGTTGAAGGCGGAGACGGTGGCAGTGCAGTCCGTGGCCGACGTGCTGC
>JANXXW010000448.1 GCA_025350425.1 Rhodospirillales bacterium | reverse complement strand
CCGCGGCACGCAGGCTGACAGCGTCGTAATCAGGCGAGAGTGGGATGGGCATGGCAGGCCTCCTGAGCGCCGCACCATCGAATCAGATGTGCACCGCGTCGGGGAAGACCCCGCGAGTCAGGTCAGGCGGGTTCTGGTATAAGCGGCCGGCGCCGATCTGCGGTTGCGGCGGCACGATCCCAGAGGAAGTCGCCGGAGAAGCCGATATGCTCCCAGGTGAGCGGCGATGTATGGGCGAGAAGCACGTTCATTACGGGTTTGCCCTGGTCCCGCAGGTGCTGGACGGCATCGGCCAGATAGGTCGAATTCCAGTACACGATGGCGGCAATCACTAAGGTTGAGCCCGGAAGCGCGGAACTGCTGCGCTTCGTGGCCGAGATCGGCGATGCGGCCCTGTTTGAACGTGCAGATGACCTGGGCCAGGCACTCCCCCGTGCAGTCGTCCACCACGCACAGCATCGAAAACCGCCGCCCGTCCGACAGGCTGTCCGATACGAAGTCCAGCGACCACCGCTGGTTCGGACCATCGGGCGACGCGATCGGCGCCCGTGTGTCCAAGGCCCGCTTACGCCCACTGCGCCGCTGAACCTGCAAGCGCTCCTCGGCATACAGCCGACGCAGCTTCTTGTGGTTCAGCACCACGCCCTCGCGCGACAGCAGCAGGCCCAGGCGGCGATACCCGAACCGACGACGCTCCCCCGCCCACGCCCGCAGCCGAGCGCGCATGGCTGTATCGATCCGGCCGGATCGAGCGGTAGCGGACCGCCGTCCGGTCGGTCCCCAACACCCGCCACGCCCGCCGCCAAAGATTGCAACAGAGCCGTTTAGGCTTCCCGTAAGGTATGACCTAAACAGGCCAGAGATTCGCTCCTTCAGTCGAACTTTATGGCCTTTTCCAGCTCAAGCGCCCGGTCCTGCGTCATGGAGCGTAGACATTCAGCCGCCTGGATTTGCCGGATCGTGCCTTCCTGCAATCCATAGAAGCGGCAATTGGTGTCCCGGTACTGAATCCAGAGCCTTTGCGCCGCCTTCAACGGGTCGCGCTGACTGGCATCGATGCGCTGCGTCAGATCTTTGTAAGCCGTATTAAGCCGTTGATCCCAAACCTCGGTCTTAGCTTGCATGCAATCGACTATGACCAAGGTGTCAGGATGATTCCCGCAAGGTTTGTAATCCGCTCCGAACATCTCGGCGCGGGCAGGCCGAGTGCTTAGCAGGGCCAGTGCCGCCACCAGCAGAACCATGTGTTTCCCAACATTAACCATCATGCCGCCCTTTACTTCATGGCTTCCCGCAGGGTCGAGACGCCCGCGCCGAGCGCTTTAGCAACCTCTCGCTGCGACCGATCCGAGGCCATGAGCTGCGCCGCCATGTCGAGCTGATCCGGACCCAGCTTGCGCGGACGCCCCACATGCATCACGCGCCGCTTCGCCGCGCTCATTCCGGCCCGCGTCCGCTCGCGAATCAACTCTCGCTCAAACTCTGCCATGGCGGCGAACATGGCGAAGAACAACCGCCCTTCCGGCTTCGTCGTGTCGATTGAGGCCCCCGCCCCCGTCAGCACCTTCAGGCCCGCGTCCCGCGCCTTCAGGGCTTCGGCTAGTCCCACTAGGTCAAGCAGGGATCGACCTAGCCGGTCGAGCTTCCAGACCGTCAGCACGTCGCCAGCCGCGCAGGCATCGAGCACAGCCGCTAGACCCTTCCGGTTTGAGCTGGCCCCCGACGCCGTATCCTGAAACGCCTGCCCGCAGCCTTCCGCCTCCAGAGCGTCGAGCTGCAAGGCGAGGTTTTGATCCTCCGCCGAGACGCGGGCATAGCCAATCTTCATATCCTGTCGGCCCCTTCCATACGGCGCAGCGCGTCACGAGAGGCGGCTTTCAGGGACGACAAGTCACCCTCGATCAACAGCCAGATGCGGACGACATCGACGCTCTGGTAATCGTGTCACAGTTGATTTCCCAAGCCCCGGATTTCCCGCCGTGGTATGGAAGGACAAAGATCGACGGCGAGATCACTAAATTTCGTTGCGGCTTCGCTGATGACCAAAAGGCTGTATTTGGCAGCGCAGATCCACTCCCGCCGTGAACCGCTCGATGGCTTCGATATTCTCAATGATGTCGCTAAAACGTTGAACCGGATCGCTAGAAAGCACGCACGGCCTTGCGGCTTACGTTCTCCCGCGCGCGGGGCTTTAAGGTACCTTCTTCGATCAGATCGACCGGCCTGCTAAGCAGGTCCGCCAGCCGGTTTTCAATTCCGATTGTGTCCAGCAGAGACAGGCTTTGCGCGTCATCGAACGCCACCAACAGGTCAATGTCGGACTCGACCCGCGCCTCGCTCCGCGCCGTCAATCCGAACAACGATAGCCGCACGACCGCGGCCGCCCTCAGCTCCGGTTCGTGTGCGCGTAACTTCGCAATGACCTCGTTCTGCTTCACGACAAGATTTTTAGCACACCCTTTTCAGCGCGACCACACCCCTTTAGATTAGTGGTTTATAGGGCGACAAAGAAGCGCCGGAGAGGGTTCCCTTTCCGGCTCACAATGGGAGATTAAGGCTCTGTTGCAATCTTTGGCGGCGGGCGCGCGAAGCGACCAATCGGGTCAGATGGCTCGTTACGCTACCGCGAGCTCGAGATGTTCGCGTACAAACTGAATCGCCTCGGCCAGAGCGGAAGCACCAAGCCCAAACGCGCGCTCGACGATACGGGCCTCGCCGCGAATGTCATTCGTGATGTTGAAGGCTGATGCCTGTCCCTTTCGGAGCGCGCGCATCACCTCGAAACCCTTGATCGTCGCGTAAGCCGTCTTCAAAGTCTTGAAGCCCCGGACCGGGCGTATCAGCTGCTTCAGCTTGCCGTGGTCGGCCTCGATAACGTTGTTGAGATACTTGACCTGTCGATGCAGCGTCGCCTCCGGGCATTTGCCTTCCTTCTTCAACTCGGCCAAGGCAGCAGCGTAGGTCGGCGTCTTGTCGGTGTTGATGACCGTGGGCTTCTCCCAGTCTTTCAGGCCGTTCATCGCCTTGCCCAGGAAGCGCTTCGCTGCCGCCGTGTTGCGTGTCGGCGAGAGATAGAAGTCGATCGTGTTCCCGTGCTTATCGACGGCTCTGTAAAGGTAGGCCCACTGGCCTCTGACCTTCACGTAGGTCTCGTCGACGGGTTCTGTTGCAAACGCTGCAACAGGCTATGCTGGGTGGCTGGTGGTGGCAGTTTCAGGCGGTGGCGACCTGAAAGAGTTCGGCAACAAAGGCGGCCTGCGCCCGCATGTCCCGTCCGCCAATGTTGTATGCTTGCCCCTTCCTGATCATCGCCATCGCCTCGTAGCCAGCCAGTGTCCCCCTGGCGGTTGGCAAGCTGGCGGGCTCTGTTGCAAACTTTGGCATTGTCCGTGGGGATGGGGCTCGAGCACGGGAGTGGCCGCGTCATGTCGGACTTCAAGGGGCGTCACTTTGAGGGTGAGATCGTGCTCTGGGCGGTCCGGTGGTATTGCCGATATGGGGTGAGCTATCGCGATCTCGAGCAG
>JANXXW010000416.1 GCA_025350425.1 Rhodospirillales bacterium | reverse complement strand
CCGTCCACTACCAATATCTTCTTGTGCGACCGCAGGTTCAGGAACGGCATTCGCCACGGCAGCACCGAGTGCATGAACCGCGCCACCGGCACGCCCAACCGGCGCAATTCGCTGACAGCGCCTGATTTGAAGTATCCGCTGCCAATGCCGTCGAGGATCACGCATACCGCCACGCCACGCTTGCGCGCCGCATCAGCGCCGCGATGAACCGCTTCCCGGCCACGTCGTCCCTGAAGATATAGCTGGACAGTCCGATACTCGACTGTGCCGCTTCGATCGCCGCCAGCATTTGGGGATATGCCGCGTCGCCGTTGTGAAATACCTCGATCGAGTTGCCGCCCTCGGCGGGCCGGTGCGTGATCCGTCCGCCCGCATGCTGCAGCGAGGTCAGATGCCCGTCGCGTTTTCCGGCCGCCGCGCGCCGGGTCTTCCGCCGTCTTGGCCGCTTGCGCAGCTTGCGGGCCAAACGTTGCACGCGATTGATGCCGAACACGCTATAAACCAGCCCGCCGATGATCGGGGAGAACCAAGCGAGGCCGATCCAACCCATCGCCGCGGCGACATCGCGTTTTCGCAGCAACACATGGACCGTGACCGCGATGGCGATCACCAGTCCCGCCAGAGCCACGATATCGGATTGGAGGTGGCCGACATGGGCCAGCAGAGTGGTCGTGTCGATGCCGATCATCAAAGCTTCCCCGCCGCCATCTGAGCCGCCGTGCCTGCCGCATCCACGCTTATCAATCGAACCCCAGCGATTTCGTTCCGCATCGATTCCAGTATCGCCGGATGCAGCCCGGCGGCGCGCCCCATCAGGACAACCGGCAACTCGCCCTCGCGACCGATCAGCGCGCGTGCCAGCAATGCCAGTTCCGTCCCCGCCGCGCGCAGCAATCCGAGCGCGTCCTTGTCGCCCCCGTTCGCCGCATCCGCCACGGCGCGTGCCAACTGCGCCACCGCGTCCCGTCCGCCGCCGTACACGGCTTGGCGCACGCCGTCCCATTCGGACGTGCCGAGTGCCGTGAACAGAGCGTAGGGCAGGGCGGTGTCGCCGGCGTCGCCGCTCGCGTCGATCCGCCGCCAGATCAGCCGCAACGCCTCACGCCCGATCCAGAACGCGGACCCGCCATCGTCGATCAACATGCCCCGGCCGCCGACCCTGAGCACCCCGCCATCCGCGCGTACATGCAGCCCGATCGAGCCGGTTCCGGCGTAGACCACATGGCCCTCGCCCGGCCGGAACGCCGCGTGGAACGCGATCCAGAGGTCGTCATGCACGGCTGGGATAACGCCGATTGCCTCGCCGACCACCGTGGCCACCAGCGCCGCCTCGGCTGAGCCCGTCGTGAGCCCGGTGACACCCGCGACTGCCGCCTGGATGTCGAACCCGGCAACCGCCTGGCCCAACGCCACCGCCATCCTGCCCAGCCGCACGCGCTCCGCCTCGTTGAACAAAAGCCCCGAGATCGCCGGCAACTCGCCCCGTCCAACGATCGTGCCGGCTGCGTCGCACACGACCCAACGCGTCGCGGACCCGCCGCCGTCGAGCCCCAGGGTCAGCCCCCGCATGCGCCCACGATTGCCGCTATCGCCGTCATGTGCGCGGACCCATGCACCGGATTATCCGCACGCGCTTGGCACGAGACCACCAAGGCCCCCCGACGCCGGAGCAGGGTCTCAGTCACTCCCGCGCGGCAGCTTTTGTTCCGCGAGAGTGGCGAACATCGCCGCCCCAATCGGCAATGCCTCGTCATTGAAGTCGTAATGCGGGTTGTGAACCTGGCAGCTGCCGACGGTGTCGCCGTTGCCGATGTTGATGTAGGCGCCGGACACCGCCTCCATCATGAAGCTGAAATCCTCGCTTGCCATCACCGCCGGACCATGGCCGTCCACGTTCGCTTCGCCGACCACGCCGGCCGCCGCTGCCAGCAACTCCACGGTCCGGTCGGCGTCGTTGATGGTTGGTGCGAACAGATAGCGGAAATCGACCTCGGCGGTCGCCCCGAACGCCTCGGCCACGTTCGTCGCGATCCTCTTCATGGTCGTCTCGATCAGCGTCATCGTCTCGGTCTTGAAGGTCCGCGCCGTGCCCCGGATCGTCGCCGTCTGCGGGATCACGTTGTAGGCGTCCCCACCCGTGACGCTGGTGACGCTCAGCACCGCCGTGTCCGTCGGCGTCACGTTGCGCGACACGATCGACTGCAACGCGGTCACGATATGGCACGCCGTCAGCACCGGATCGATGCTCCCCTCCGGCCGCGCCCCGTGGCTGCCCTGGCCCGTGACCACGATGTCGAAAAACCCACCGCCAGCCATCATGGCGCCCGGCCGCATCGCGAACTTGCCTACCGCCAGGCCCGGCCGGTTATGCATCCCGAATACCGCGTCACACGGAAACCGCTGGAACAACCCGTCCGCCAGCATTGCTCGCGCGCCGCCGAGTCCTTCCTCGGCCGGCTGGAAGATGAAATTGACCGTGCCGTTGAAGCGGCCTTCCTTGGCCAGGTAACGCGCCGCCCCCAGCAGCATCGTGGTGTGCCCGTCATGCCCGCACGCGTGCATCCGCCCCGGGTTCTGGCTCCGGTATGCAATGTCGTTCGCCTCCTCGATCGGCAGCGCATCCATATCGGCCCGCAGCCCGATCGCCGCTTCCCCGTTGCCGCGCCGCAGCACGCCAACCACGCCGGTTCGCCCGACCTTGCGATGCACCTCGATCCCCAGTGCCGCCAACTCCGCAGCCACCAGATCCGACGTCCGGGTCTCCTCGAACCCGATCTCGGGATGGGCGTGGATGTCGCGCCGAATGGCGGTCAATTCCTTATGGAAGCCACGGATCGTGTCGAGCGCCGTCATCGTCATCTCCTGCATCATGTCGGGTTCATCCTAGCCTGCTGAACGAATCTTGCGTACCCATCCTCGATATGCAAACAAGCTACCTACAACAAAAGGGGGGCGTCCGAAGGTGTCAGACACCATCCTGGAGACAACCGGACTAACACGCGAGTTCAAAGGGTTCGTCGCCGTCAGCGAGGTCGATCTTCAGATCGCCGCTGGCTCGATCCATGCTCTTATCGGACCCAACGGCGCCGGCAAGACAACCTGTTTTAACATGCTGACGAAGTTCCTGGCTCCCACCCGAGGGACCATCAAGTTCAAGGGCCGCGACATCACGCGCGAGAAGCCGGCCGACGTCGCGCGCCTCGGCCTCATCCGCAGCTTCCAGATCTCCGCCGTTTTTCCGCACCTCACCTCTCTGGACAACGTGCGGCTGGCCCTGCAACGCGCGCGCGGCGGCAACTTCGATTTCTGGCGCTCCGAAAACCTGCTGCACGCCTACAACGACCGCGCCCGCGAGCTGCTGGAGGATGTCGGCCTTTCCGAGTACGTCACCACGGTCGCCGGCGAACTCTCCTATGGCCGCAAACGCGCGCTCGAGATCGCCACCACCTTGGCGCTCGATCCCGAGATGATGCTGCTCGACGAGCCCACCGCCGGCATGGCGCACGAGGACGTGGACCGCATCGTCGCCCTCATCAGGCGCATCCGAACCGGACGCACCATCCTGATGGTCGAACACAACCTGTCCGTCGTGGAAGGCCTGTGCGACCGCATCACCGTGCTGACGCGTGGCCGGGTGCTGGCGGAAGGCGATTACGATACCGTGTCGAAAAATCCAGAAGTAATCGCGGCCTACCTGGGGACCGCCGATGCTTGACGTGAAGCAACTCAATGCCTGGTACGGCGAGAGCCACATCCTGCACGGCGTTGACTTCAACGTGCAGCAAGGCGAGGTCGTGACGTTGCTCGGCCGCAACGGCGCGGGCAAGACCACGACGCTGAAGAGCATCATGGGTCTGGTCGGTCGGCGGCAAGGTCACATCCAGCTAAACGGCCGCGAGATCATCGGCCTGCGCTCTGACAATATTGCCAAGGCTGGGATCGCGATCTGCCCGGAGGAGCGTGGTATCTTCTCCGGCCTCAACGTCACCGAGAACCTGATGCTGCCCCGAATAGTAGCGCCGGGCGGGCTCGATCTGCCCACCATCTACGCGCTGTTCCCAAATCTCAAGGAGCGTGCCAGCAGCCAGGGCACCAAGCTGTCCGGCGGCGAGCAGCAGATGCTGGCCATCGCCCGCATCCTTCGCACCGGCGCGAAACTGCTGCTGCTCGACGAGCCGACCGAGGGCTTGGCACCCGTCATCGTGCAGCAGATCGGCCGCACCATCCGCGACATCAAGGCGCGGGGCTTCACCGTGCTTCTGGTCGAACAGAATTTCCGCTTCGCCGCCACCGTCGCGGACCGGCATTACGTCATGGAGCATGGCCGCGTCATTGACATGATCCCAAACGCTGACCTCGCCTCGAGCATGGACAAGCTGCACGAATACCTCGGCGTCTGACGCCGCAACAAAGAACGGAAGCTCCACAATGCGTATCGACCGTCGCACCCTGCTGACTGCCGCAGCCGCCACGGCGCTGCCGCTCGCTCGGGCCGGAGCGCAGGCGCCGACGTTGAAGATCGGTTGCCTCACCGATCTTTCCGGCCCCTACAAGGATCTCGCGGGCCCGG
>JANXXW010000351.1 GCA_025350425.1 Rhodospirillales bacterium | reverse complement strand
ATGCCGGCCGAACCGCCGACCGAGATGCCCTCGTGGATCATCAACTCGAACACCTCGTTCAACGCCTCGGTATCCGTGATGCGGACCGCGTCGTCGATCTGGACACCGTCGAGGTTGGCAGGCACCCGTCCCTGGCCAATGCCCTCCGTGATCGAACTCCCTGAAATGGAGAGGTCGTTCGACTTTACCCATCCATACAGCCCGCTTCCCTCCGGATCGGCGAGTATGATCCGGACCTTGGGGTTGCGCTGCTTGAGGGCGAGCGAAACGCCCGCGAGCGTGCCGCCGGTGCCGCACGCGCAGGTGAACGCATCCACACGGCCGGCTGTCTGGTGCCAGATTTCCGGTCCGGTGCTGGTGCGGTGGCCTTCGCGGTTCGCGAGGTTGTCGAACTGGTTAGCCCAGACGGCGCCCATCTCCTCGGCCAGACGGCGCGAGTAGTGAACGTAATTGCCCGGGTTTTTATAAGGTGCAGCCGGGATCAGCCGCAGGTCGGCGCCGATCATCCGCAGGAAGTCGATCTTCTCCTGACTTTGCGTGTCCGGCATCACGATCACGCTGCGATAGCCGCGCGCGTTCCCGACCAGAGTGAGACCAATGCCGGTGTTGCCAGCCGTCCCCTCCACCACGGTACCGCCCGGTTTCAGCACGCCACGCGCCTCCGCGTCCCGGATGATCGCGAGCGCCGCGCGGTCCTTGATGGAGCCACCGGGGTTCATGAACTCCGCCTTGCCCAGTATGGTGCAGCCGGTGGCGGCCGAAGCACGACGCAACTTGATGAGCGGCGTGTTGCCGATGGCGGCCGCGAGATCATCGGCCATCACAGGCGCGATTGTGACGTGGGGATCGGTAGCCATGGCGATTTCCGTTCTATGGCGGGTTGAACGCCCCTGTTCGGCGTGCCATCGCGCCAAGTATCTGTTACAGCCCCGGCTAATTTACCGCGGAGTTTGACAATGATCGAAAACGTGGCGCCGCGCAAAGTCTGGGAGGCGCTGACCACCGAGCCAAAGGCGGCGATGGTCGATGTCCGGACCGACGCCGAGTGGAACCTGGTGGGCTTGGCGGACCTGTCCGAAGCCGCCAAGCAGCCAGCGCTGATCGCGTGGCAGATTTATCCCACCATGCAGGTGAATGCCGCGTTCATGGACCAGGTAAGGCAGGCTGGCCTGACACCAGAGCACCACATCTATTTTCTGTGCCGCAGCGGGGTACGTAGCCTCGCCGCAGCCCAAGCGGCACAGGCAGCGGGCTTCCCGCACGCCTATAACATCGCCGATGGGTTCGAGGGACCGCCGGACGGCGAGAGTCATCGCGGCGGGGTCGCGGGATGGAAGGCGGACGGCCTACCCTGGCGCCAGCGATAGGTTCTGGGCGAGGTAGTTGTTCGCATACAGCACCCGGAGCACCGTCAACCAGGCATAGCGTGTATCCACCACGACACCGCCGGGATAGGCCAGTTTGCCGTCTGGCGTAGTCGGGACATGGATCATCGTCACAGCGTCGTCGACATTTCCCCCGATCGTTGACAGCACGCCGGGTGCGGTTGCCACGACGATCTGGCAGTGGGCGGGGAAGGATGTCGGAAGGTCGTCGTAGCGGACGACACGCTTTCCCCGGCTGGCGCAGATGATGTCTCCCGGCAGCGGCGCGTAGGCGTCGAGCCGTTCCGCAGTAACCGCGTAATCAGTGCTCTGCCCGATCGCGACCTCGTACGCCGCGTTGATGTAAACGGCGTGTGCCATCGCGTAAGGGAAGTGCGATCCGGCGCCGGCGATACGCATCACGTAGGAGATGAAGGCGGCCGACCAGGCATAGTTGGCGTCTGACGTGGCTGGGAACTCAGAGCCGTACTCGTCGTGCTTGCCGGTCCAACTGCCTTCCTTGTCGCCGGCGTCCATGCCGATCCACCAATATTCACCGACTCGCTCCCATAATCCCGGCTGGCGCTCCGGCTTGTCGTCGGGCAGCGGCACGGGGCGCGTGTCTGGCGGCTCGTCGTCGACGGGCTGGCCGAACAGCCGCCACTCCCGCAACGCGATCGCGACTGCTTCCTGGCGCGAGAACGGCACGTTCGGCCGACGGGCGAAATCCGGCACGTGCGCCTGCGGATCGATGACACGGGCGGCCCTGGCGGCGGCGGTCGTCTCCGGCTTCGAAGCGCATCCCGTCAACCCGGCCACCGCGAGGCAGAGAAGCATCAGCGTCGGCCGGCGATCGCGCGATGTTCGAGCCGGCTGAGCAATCTTACGAAAGGCCATAGGACAACAAAATAAATCACCGAGGCTGCAACGATGGGAGTGGGGTTGTAGGTGAGGCTTTGTGCTTGGCGAGATTGAAACAACAATTCCGGTATCGCTACAATACTGGCGAGCGAAGTCAGTTTTACCACCTCCAGCGTGTTGGAGAGCAGGTCGGGCAGCACGTTGCGGATCGCCTGCGGCAACACCACCCACGTGAGGGCCTGCATGCGTGACAGGCCGGTGCAGCGCGCGGCCTCGATCTGGCCGGCGGGCACGCTTTCGATGCCGGCGCGCAGCACTTCTCCGTAATAGGCGCCGGTGTTGAGGAAGAAGCCCACCGCCACGCAGCCGAAGCCGCCCATCTCGATCCCGGCAAAGGGCAGCCCGGCGTACAGAAAGATCAGCAGGACCAGCGGCGGAAACGCGCGGAAAAAATCCACGTACGCGATCAGCGGCCAACGCACCCATCGATGGCGAATGGTCGAGAGCAGGGCGATAGCCAGGCCGGCGCCAACGCCCAGCGGGATGGTCATGGCCGATAGCAGCAACGTCATGCCGAGCCCGTGCAGCAGCACCGGCCACGCGGCCCGGAGGATTTCGAGGTTGAAGAAGGTCTCGATCACCGCTTCCACGCGAACCGCGTCTCGACCCAGCGGCCGAACGCGACCACCGGCAAGAACAAAACGAGGTAGGCCGCAGCACCGAGCGTCAGCGGGGAAGGGTTGAAGCTGTTGGACATGGCGGACGAGGCGGCGCCGAGGATATCGGACAGTGCCACCACTGAGCCGAGGGCAGTCCCCTTGGTGATGGCGATGGTGCGGTTGGTCAGTGGCGGGATGGTGAGTCGCAGGGCCTGCGGCATCACGACGTGGGCCAGGGTCTGGCCGAAGCCGAGGCCGGTGGATCGCGCCGCTTCCCATTGTCCCGCCGGAATGGCCGTAAGCCCGGCCCAGAAAATCTCCTCAGCGAAGGCCATGAGCACCAGGGCCAGGCTGGCCCAGGTTGAAACGAACGGAGAGGGCACCCAGCCAGCGCTCGGCAAGCCAAAGTATATCAGTATGATGATAACCAGCGGCGGCAACGCGCGGAACACGTCAACCACAAAGATGATCAGCCAGTTCACAGGCCGGATGCCTAGGCTGCGGATCAGTGCGAGACCGAGGCCAGCCGCGAGGCCCGTGACAACCACCAGCGCCGCGAGGCCGATGGTGACCAGCAGCCCGTGCAGGATATCGGGTGCGTAGCGCGCCATCACCGCGCCGTTCAGGAACGTGTCGCGAAAACTCACGCGTGCCGCTGAATTTGCCCGATGAAGGCGCGGGTCCGTGCCTCGGTCGGGGCACCGAACACCGCTTCGGGCGTGCCCTGCTCCACGACTGCGCCATCGGCCATGAACACCACGCGATCGGCGGCGGCGCGGGCAAAGCCCATCTCGTGCGAGACGACAACCATCGTCATGCCGCTCTCGCGCAGTTCGCGCATCACCTGGAGCACGCCGCCAACCAGTTCGGGGTCGAGCGCGCTGGTTGGTTCGTCGAACAACATAACGCGCGGTTCGAGCGCCACAGCTCGCGCAATGGCCACGCGCTGCTGCTGCCCGCCTGAAAGCTGGGCCGGGTAATGGTCCGCGCGATCAGCCAATCCCACACGGTGCAAGGCGGCTCCGACGAGCGTACCGTCACCGACACTCGTCTTCAGTCGGTCGTGTACTTCGACGACGTCCCGCC